>JAMOPD010000336.1 GCA_027064745.1 Thermococcaceae archaeon | reverse complement strand
CAACCTTTTTACTAATTTCGTCGATTCTCACGAAGCCGAAGCGCTCAAACTGAACAATCTCGTCAACCTTAACATTTGCCTCTTTTTCAAGCAGTCCCTTTCTGGTTATGAGTTCATCTCCTTCTGGGATCAGAACCTCACATAGCTTCCCTTCTGGAATCCAGTGGATCATGTGCCACCTATGCTCCCTTGCCTTCTCGTATTCAACGCTATCAAATTCGGCTTTGATTTCCTTCTCACTCACTTCAAGAATCTTAACATTGAAGAGATCCTTGAGCCTTATGTATTTATTCCCCCTGAGCAGTTCTAGATCGTCTTTCGAGACATAAAGGGGCTTCTCGGGAGTGAACTTGAGCTTCCTATAACCTCTTTCGGGATGGTCGGGATGGAGCGGTATTTGCGCCATAAATTCCTTATCATATCCTTCTATATACATTGGGATGGGATCAGCAACGAAGAAGTATCTATTGGCTATTGGATCAACAATCTTTCTATTTATAGCCGCCAAATTATCCCAGCTTATTCTTGTATCGCTTCTCTTGAGGCCGACCTCAATTATGACTTCCTTTATGGCCTCCGGCCTTATGCCGCGCCTCCTGAGAGCCCTAATTGTCCCCAGTCTTGGATCATCCCAACCGAGGTATCTGCCTTCCTCTATGCCCTTCCTCGTCTTTGATTTGCTCAGTATAACCCCCTCAATGCTAAGCCTTCCGTGGTGGACTGTAGCCGGATATTCCCAACCAAAATAATCATAAATATAACGTTGCTTTGTCTCGTTTTCAGCATGTTCCTGACCGCGGAAGATATGGGTAACGCCGAGTTCATGATCATCTATAGCAGAGGCAAAATTATAGAGAGGCCATACCCGATACCTGTCACCGGTTCTTGGATGATTGGGATTATCTATGATCCTCAGAGCTGGCCACTCCCTTACAGCAGGATTTGGATGATTTAGGTCTGTTTTTATTCTGACGACTGCTTCACCTTCCCTGTACTCTCCTCTAAGCATTTTCTTCCACTCTTCTAACTGCACCTCAGGAGATAACTCCCTGTGTGGGCATGCTTTGCCTTCATCTCTAAGTCTTCTGAATTCTTCTGGCTTGCAAGTGCACACATATGCCTTTCCCATTCTTATTAACTCCTCTGCATATCTGTAGTAAATCTCAAGCCTGTCGCTTGCACAGTGTATCTCATCAATCTGAAAACCAAGCCATTTGAGGTCTTCTATTATCCAGTCATAGAAAATTGGCTCTGGCCTCTTAACTTTTGGGTCTGTATCATCAAAGCGAAGGATGAACTTGCCGTTGTACATGCGGGCGTATTCATGGCTCAATATTGCAGCTCTTGCATTACCGAGGTGAAAGGCTCCATCGGGATTTGGAGCAAAGCGCGTGACGACTTTCCTCTTCTCTGCCTTTGGAAGTGGTGGAAGGCCCTTCTTTTCTTCCTTTTTATCCTTTTTTACCTCAAAGAATTCCGGATAAATCTCCCTCAGCTTTGCTTCCTGCTCTTCAATACTCATGCCATTAACATTTTCAACGATTTCATTCACGAGAGGTATTATTTCCCTTGCTCTTGACCTGAGCTTAGGATTTTCTCCAAGAACCTTCCCTATAACGGCCTTTGGATTTGCTTTTCCCCCATGCTGGAAGGCATTGATGAGCGCGTACTTCAGGATTACTCCTTCAACATTAATCACATGCATTTTTCCCACCAAGGAAAAAAGGGAGGAGTAAGTTATAAAGTTAGTCCCTTAAGTAGAAAAGTGATAAAAGAAGAAAAGATTCACTCCGCAAAGGTTATTATCTTTAACTCAACAGGCCTTCTCACAACATTCGCCTTTCTTGCTCCAATGAGGTATTTGACGCCTCTTTCGCTAACTATGTCAATTAGTCTCTGAGTTATTATTCCATTGAATATAACGGCATATATCCTCTCTCTATCGCTAAGCGAGCTGAGCAGGTCCCTGACAGGAATTTCAGCTATTATGTTCTTATTCTCATCGAGGAGTATAGCGTTTGAGTTACTCTTGACCTTTTCAACAAACTCCTTAAATTCGTCAAGTGCTGAGGGCTTTGGGGCATGAATTGGCTTTATGATTTTCTCCTCCCTCTTTTTGGATTCAACTGATTTTGCCTCCATTTTCTGAACTTCAGGTTTTTCATGCTCCTTTTCCTTTATCACCTGATAGAAGTTCCTACCTTTGTAGAATATCTCATTTATGACCTGCTCCGCCGGAACCTTACTTCTCAGGGATTTTACTATCTCCTTCTTCGTGAGCTCTTCAACTTCTTTACCCTCCGGAGCTCTAGCAACATAATCGACATCGGCGACCTGCAGGAGTTCCTTGAGGATAAGCTCTCCACCTCTGTCGCCGTCTGTGAAGGCCGTAACGATCCTTTCCTTGCTGAGCTTTATGATTGTTTCTGGTACAGAAGTTCCTTCAACGGCTATTGCATTCTTTATACCGTGTTTAAGCAGGTTAAGAACATCGGCTCTACCCTCAACGACGATGATCGAATCAGAGAATGGCACATGAGGCCCTGCTGGTAGCTTCTCAGGTCCGTATTCGATAAGCTCTTTTGCCCTAACAGCCTTTTTAACCTCGTCAGTGAGTTCTTGTGTTTCAGGTATCTCCTCTTCCATGAGTGTTTCGAGTATTTCCTTTGCCCTCTCAATTATGTACTTCCTCTTCGTTGCTCTTACATCCTCAATCTTGAGGACTTTTATCTTTGCCTCAGCCGGCCCAACCCTGTCTATCGTTTCTAGAGCTGCCGCCAGAATTGCTGTTTCTACCCTGTCAAGGCTGGAAGGGACTGTTATCGTTCCGTAAGTTTTTCCAGCCTTTGTGTGAACGTCAACCTTTATCCTTCCGATTCTACCTGTTTTTTGAAGCTCTCTTAAATCTAAATCATCTCCAAGTAAACCTTCAGTTTGACCAAAAATAGCACCGACTACATCGGGTCTTTCAACTATTCCGCTGGCTTCGAACTCCGCGTAGATTACATATTTAGTTGTCCCAAAATCATCCTTCGCAGACATACTACCACCCTCTTTCTTTTTTTCAAACTTCTGCTTTTCGGACAGTATATGATGCAGCACTGTCTTTTTCCTCTTCAAGGAAATCCCTCCCTAAAGGGGGTCAGAAACGGAGTTTCAAATTCAAATAAAGATTATAGAGGTCTTCAATGCCTTTAATGTCTTTCTTAGCAATCCTTTTGAGCTCCTTTCTTGTTTCTGCATCTACCTTGCATTTATAACCTTCTAAATATCTCGTTAATTTCCTTGCCAATTCTTCTCCTTTTCTGTCCAAATCCGTTAATATCATAACATCACGATGCTGAGAGGCAATGAAAGCAATTTCAGCCAAAGGTAAGCGGGATAGCCTTATTATCTCCGCTCTGACCCCCAGATTTCTTAAAGCCACCTCGTCTCGCACACCTTCCACAATGATAACACCCTCAAACTCTCGCAATTTGTCTATGAGTAGTTCAAATCTTTTATAGTTTTCGGCATACATTTTGCCGTCGTGCTGATTAACTCAGAGAGCAGTTATAAAGTTTTGGATGCTCCACATCATACTGTTAGGATAAGTTAGACTGCCTATTCTGGATTTATTATCAGGCGCTCTCACAGGTTACCCTGACAGCATGATTCACATAACTAATTGGCTCCTCGTAGAACTCCTCGATGAGCTTCTGGAGCCTTTTTGAAAGGATTATCTGGTTTCCCCATGAGCCTTCTATTTTTCCCTTAGCGGCCATTCTTCCTAAAAACTTCTCCATTTCCCTGCTCAATGGAGAGGACTTACAGCGCGCCCAAGGGGTTCCTGGAAGGGGCATGAAGTAGTGCGCCCTAACCTTTCCACCCTTCCGCATAATCCATTTCATCAGCTCAATGCTTCTTCTCTGACTTTCCACACTCTCGTTAGGCAGACCAACTATAAAATCAACCACCGGCTCGAAGCCGTACTCCAGCATGTATTCGACCGCTCGCCGGACATGCTCGACCCTGTGGAGGCGATGCATGGCTTTAAGCATGGCATCATCACCGCTCTGGGCACCTATAGCCAACCTCCTATTATCCGCATACTTAACCACTAATTCTAAGGTCTTAGGGAGGACAAATTCGGGTCTCACCTCACTGGGAAAAGTACCATAATACAGTCTTCTCCCTTCTTTTCTGAGAGGTTGAAGGGCCTTAAGCAAAGCCTCCAGTTTGTTTGGCTTTAAAATGGCGCCAGGCGAACCGTAGGCGAAGGCATTGGGGGTTATGTAGCGCATATCCTTCATCCTGCGGGAGTATTTAACAATCTGGTCAATTGGTCTGTGCCTCATGCGAAAGCCCTTGACATAGGGAGTCTGACAGTAGTAACAGCCAAAAGGACATCCTCTGCTTATTTCTATTGGGGCTATTAGTCTTAACCCTTCGGGATAAGGAGGAAAATGCCAGAAATCTTCAACTTTGGCAAATCCGGTAAAGACAAATTTTTCACCGACATAAAAGGCTAATCCCCGGATTTTTGAGAGCTCCCTACTGATTTTGAAACCATTTTTTCTGAGCGTCAGGAGAAGGTGGTATATAACCTCCTCTCCCTCCCCAATAACAGCGATATCAAACCCAAGAACATTTAGGGTGTGCTTAGGCATGGCAGTTGCATGATATCCCCCTGCTATTAAGAGAGGATTGAATTTCTCCCTCAGCAACTTGATTTCATCTTTAATCTCCCATATCTCTTCTGTGAAGAAGGAGTACAGAATAACTTTTGGTCTGCTTTTTAGGATTTCTTTAAAGTCTTTTGTTATCAAGAGGTCACTTAAATCAAAACCCTGACTTTCCAGAGCTCCCAGAAGGTGGACAAAGGCATTGTGATTCCGTTTGGTTATGCGAATAGCTATTTCATGCATGTTAGAAGATCAGAAAAAGATTTTAAATCATTTTGGTTACCTCTCAGGTACTGTCAGGGGTTAGACTGGCCCGCCAGGTGCTCTCACCGGTTATCCTGTCTGTTCTTTAGGCAGGATTCTCAGTTCTACACTTCAAATCTTGTAATAAGGCTTTGGGCACTGTCAAGATAACAGTGGTGTGCTTGGTCATATCCAAATTTTATTGCTATTTGGGACTATTATTTAACTTATCCTGACAATTCATGCTCTGAAAAATCCGTTGAATGATCTCAGCAGATAAAAACTAAAGAAGAGGATAAAAGCCTTCAGGCCTTAATAGCGAGTTTGATATCCTCGGCCTTGACGGTCTTTCTGCCGGCGTGTCTGGCATACTCGTTTGATTTCTTGGCAAGCTCGATTGCATACTCCTCGAGGTACTCAGCAAGAACTTTGGCTGCTTCCTCGCTAACTCTCTCAGCACCGGCCTTCCTAATCAGCCTGTCAATTGGAGCAATTGGCAACTCAGCCATTCACAACACCTCCATACAAAGCTTTTCAGTCTTATTTAAGGCATTAGAGATATATAAGCTTTTTGGTAAACGGCGGCATTTTACGGGATTTTTTTGCCTCTGGAGAGCGGAAAATATAGAGGCATAGAAACCAGAAAAATTCACGGGTTCTGAGCTTTTCCAAAGTTATATATAAAGCTGGCTAACAAATAGGAGGGCTACCCCAGATGGGGGCATGAATACAGATAATGAGCTTTTAAAAATACTGGAAGAATACAAGCAGTTTGCTAAAACCTATTTAGGAAAAACAACCTTGTTATAAAGAGTTTGGCAAATATCATGATCATACTGAAACAGGGAGATCAGCCTTTATCGCACAGGCAAACAAGTTTTAGCACAGTTTGACTATGCTTTAAATCAGTTTTAGAACCGGATTCCACTTTTTATTTTTGGCGTTTGAAGGACGCTTTCTGAGAGTGAAGCAGTAATAAAATAGAATATCATCTTTGGAAGCAAACCCTTCTAAAACGAGCAATCTTAGAAATTGTAGGCTATTTTCTGCAATCTTCCACTTTTTGTATTCAAAGGACCGCTATTATCACCGAAACACTATAAACACGCAAGCTCTTCGGAGAGGGTGCATTTCAAAAACCTTGACCAAACTTCACGCAGGTGAAGTTTGTATAGCGGGCCCGCCGGGATTCGAACCCGGGACTACCGGCTCCGAAGGCCGGCGCCATATCCCCTAGGCCACGGGCCCTCAAAAGAGTTTTAAGGGATGGCAAAATAAACCTTGCGGTGGTTTTTATGATGTTACCAGACAAAAAAATCAGGACTGAAATTCTGATTGAGCCGTTTAATGAAAAATCCTTACAGCCTGCC
>JAMOPD010000335.1 GCA_027064745.1 Thermococcaceae archaeon | reverse complement strand
AGCAACAGTTACGGTTATTATCTGAGTTACGCCATAGATAGGGGGTTCAACTGGGAGGACAGGTTCCTTACATGGTTATCGGAGGTGTACGCTCCATACACGACACACTTCTTCGCATCAGGTAATGAGGGTCCGGGATACGGCACCGACTCAAGCAACGGTGCTTCCCCAGGAGTCATAACAGTAGGCGCAGCAACAGAATTCGGTTACAGAAAGGCAGTAGGATGGGACTACGAAGTGGAATACGGAGATGTCGTGGACTTCTCAAGCAGAGGCCCAAATGCCTTAGGACAGGTCAAGCCCGATGTATTGGCAACTGGAATGTTTGGACTTGGGAGCGCACCTCTGAACATGCAGTACTGGAGGATGTGCCCAATAATAAACGGTCGCTATGCCAATGAAATTTGGGCTGGAACAAGCTTAGCTACCCCAATGGCAGCTGGTGTTGGTGCCTTGGTCGAAGAAGCATTCTACAAGGCTCACGGAAGATATCCAACCGCCGAGGAGTTAAAGGAAATACTGAAGTCCGCCGCGGAAGACACAGACAATGATGCCTTCCTCCAGGGCGCTGGATACTTAAATGCAACGAGAGCAGTTGAAATAGCGTTGGAAGTTGACGGTGTCAAAGTCTCACCAACTGAGTGGCAAGCTGGCTCGTACATGGGTCACGACTACAAGGCATTCCCATCCGTGATTTATCCAGGAGAAAGCGATACACAGGAGTTCACATTAGTTAACTACGGAGATGCCAGAGACGTAGAGATTTCTGCAGAAGTATTCGAGAAGACTGGAGAGGTTGAGATACCAATTATGGGAATAACAGACGAACCGCAGATGATACCGGTAACATACGCAATTCCAGAGGATGCAGAGCTCGTGAAGGTGTCATTCTACACGGATGTGAATAACCCATACTACTATATCCTCGTGAGACTCTATGGATACAAAGATGGTCAGCTTAAGTTGATTAACCAGGGCAGTGGATACAGAACAAACGTTGCGTCCTTCACAGTTAGGAATCCAAGGGCAAGAGCCGGGCAGTTGTTCCTACAGGTTAGGGATGTAATGTACCAAGGGTATCCATACGACGGCAAAGTTAAGCTTGAGTTCTACAGGAGAATACCATGGAGCTGGGTTACTTTAGACAAAGAGACACTCCATTTACCGGCCAAGGGAGAGGGAACGTTCACTGCAACAGTAACTGTTCCAGAGGATACACCATTTGGAATTTATGAGGGAGCAATTTATGTCAAGTACGACAATCATGTAACGACAATACCAGTCAGCGTAGTCGTGGCATCACCAAAGCCAGAGTTTGAATTTGGAGGAAACACTGAGGCAAGCGGGCTGTATGACAATTCAAACGTCTATGGAGGAGATATCTATGGAGGAGACTGGAGGCTGTTCTACTTCAACATCCCACCAGAAGAGGCAGAGAATAGCTACATCATTGCGGATGTCTCATGGAATGATAACACAGCGGCAATAACCCCATACATGCTCCAACCCTCAAGCGATGAGTGGAGCGTGTACTATGAAGGAATATTTGGGCCTCACACACTATCACACACCGCGACAGGAAAGCCCGTTACATCAAACGAGAGTATACTTGTGGCAAAGGCAGTTCCGGGATTACATGCAATGTGGCTACACAACACCGAAATCAACGCAAGCCATGCAACATTCTACGGCAAAGTCGGTGTGGCAAAGGTTACTCCCTCAAAAGTCACGATGATTGCTGAATCCAAGGAAGGAGAGGGTCAGATAAGAGTAAAGATACCGGACTTCGTTGGAAACCTGACGGCGTATGGAGTCGGATTTGAGAGGCTCACAAGGAAGACAGGGATTACGGCTCCAGCAACTGACGAGTCATGGTACTATACAGTAACCGTTGTCAATGCAACCCAGCTCAGGGTGGAGACATCAAGCACGTGGAACAAGCTGGACATAGACCTCTACGTGTATTACTACGACGAGTCAAGTGGAGCATGGAAGGAAGTTGGAGTATCGGGAACTCCAACAGCAAACGAAAAGGTAGAGATTACGATGCCAAAAGACGGGGTATACCTCATTGAGGTTTACGGATACAAGAATCCAAAGCCAGGAGAGGCAACTTTTGACTTGGAGGTTGGCATCACACCAGGTAAGACCAAGGATATATTCAGAGAACAAAATGTCGAGGCTCCAGAAGAGGGTAACTCCACGGTTCACTACTTTAATGTAACAGAACACGCAGATGCACTCGTCGTTAAGACTGAAAGCGAAGACGACGATAACTATGGACTTGACATAGATCTCCAAGTGTACTACTACGATGAAGCAACAGGCGAGTGGGAGCGCCTTGGAGGCTCGTACTCATGGACAGCAGATGAGGAAGTTGTGATTCCAGAGCCGGCAGAGGGCTCGTATGCTACGGTCGTTAAGAGCTGGAGAAACCCGGCTCCAGGAGAGACGCACTACAACATAACCGCATCCCTGATAGTGTCTGGAGGAGAGCTATTTGTTAAGAACGTTACTAAGGTAAACGAAGAGTACATTGTAACTTATGGTTACAACCTAACATCACTTCCAAACACCACCATATACAAAGGTAGTATAAAAATTGGAGGAACAAGAACTGGAGAGCTCTTTGATGTGCCAATAGAGATTGCACCAAATCCATACATTACCGACTTTGGAATAGTAAACGTCACAATAGAATCCGTTCCACCAGAAGTCGGGCAACTCTTTAATATCACAGTCTATATTAAGAACTATGGACTGAACAACGCATCTGTGCCAGTTAAGCTGATTAGAGACGGACTTACGGAGGTAGGCTCAGAGAAGAAAGAGATAGCAGTAGGTGATGTTGAGCCAGTTTCATTTAACGTTACACTCAGTGACTTAGATATGCATGAGTTCAAGGTTGTGCTCGACTATCCATATGACTTCGTCAAAGACAATGACATCAAAGTAATAAAAGTTAGAGTCATGCAACCGGTTGAAGGAGCCGAACTGATGTGGAGCATTGGGGATGCAGAGATCGTAAATGTCACAAGGGCGGCAGGTGAAATGACTACCACGTTTGTAACTCCAGAAGACAATGTCTTAGTAGGAATGTTTGCTAAGCTTCCGGAGAACTGGACATTCTACTCAGTAGAGGGCAAAAATGCCACAATAATCTCCAAAGGGCTCTTAGAAGACAACGTAACACTGGAGATAGTTCTTGCCATTAAGAATGGTTCAAAACTTCACATTTACTATGGAACACCTGAAGAGACACCAAAGGTTACTGAGGAGCTTGAGGAAGAAGGAATTGAAACGCCAGTATTTGTTCAAGAAACAATAAACGGTACTGCAGAAATTAAGGAGGCCAAGAACACAACAGCGGATGGAAAGCCAGCCATTTCAATAACAGTTGATGGCGAGCACAATGCAACCGTTAAGCTTGCAGTAATCCTTCCAAAGGACATTAAGAGCTATGAGGTCATGGTAAACAATGCAGATTTATTAGGAAAAGAACTTACAAGATATGAGACCTATGCCCTCTTAACATTGGATATTAGGTTACACTCACCAGCGGAGATAACAGTCATTTATGAACTTCCAAAAGAGAAAAAAGAAGAAGGAATTTCAATAGCAACGCTTAGCTTCGTCTATTACATGTGGTACAACAGGGAAAGCGGAACATTTGATAAACTCTATAACAAGAGCATTGAACTTGGAATTGATAATAAAACCATCCAAGAGGCGTTGCACTATAAGGAGCTTGCAGAGCAATACTATGAGAAAGCCAAACAATTTGGTCCAGTAATACAGAATCTCAACAATCCAAGGATTATGGTATCATTACGGAAAGCATACCTCAACCTCAGAAAAGCCGTGGAGATACTCAGTAAAGCTATAGAGGAAGCTGAAAGTTCTTAAGTTTCTTTCTTTTCTCCTCTTTTAGCTTTTCTAGTCCTTCACCCAGTAACATGAGTGATAATATCAACAACAAGTGTTAAAGTTGTCTGAGCATATCAGAAAATGGCTTGCTAAACCTCTCGATGACGTTAAGGGAGGAGATGAAGTTGTTATATTTGATGGTGATAGTATAAAACTCATTGCTAGCAAAGCTTGATTACATTTTTAAATCCTTTATCACTCTTCTATTAAGGTGGGTTCAAATGAAAATATATGTTAAAATCTACCGTATTCAGGGAGAAGTTCTTCTTGCGGCATGCGATGAGGAGCTGCTCGGAAAGACCTTCAGGGAGGGTGAGCTGAAGCTAGAGGTTAAAGAGCGCTTCTACGGAGGGGAGCTCAGGGAGGTTGAGGATCTAGGAGGGCTTCTGGCGGAGGCGACAATAGCCAATCTGGTCGGAGAAAGATGCGTGAGCAAGGCCATCGAGTTGGGGTATGTTGATAGTGAGAGGGTTCTGTATATAGAAGGAATCCCCCATGCTCAGATGGCAAAGCTTCTGTGGTGAGTGTTATGAGGATGAGCGGTAGATTCTGCTACCGATGTGGCATAAGCGAGGAAGAAGGGGGGCCGCTCATAGACGGCCTGTGTCAGGTGTGCTTCAGAAAGGAGAATCCTGCCCTGCTAATCGGAGAGGAAATAAACACCGAGCTCTGTCAGAACTGCGGCAGCTACCGAAAGCACGGGACATGGGTTGATCCGGGCACATATGAACTTGAGGAGCTTGTATTTGAGGTTGCAGATAATGCCCTGCTGGAGATTATAGAGGATTCTCTGGACGAGAGGATTAAAAAGTTTGAAATAGTTTCCACTGAGGAGCTTGAGGAAACTAAAGAACTGCCCGTTGGGACTGCCCTCATTTCTTTCCAGCCAGTTAACTGGCATATCGAGCATTTCCCTGCTATAGTAACATATGAGGTTCGTGTTAAAGCTCGGATCCATGAGCTTCAGAGGGAACTCCACGATGAGAGAAAGAAGGTTACTGTATACGTGAGGCAGACGGTCTGCCCAAGGTGTCAGAAGTTTTTGGGCGGGTACTTTGAGGCAATTTTGCAGATAAGGGCCGAGGATAGAGAACTTACAGAGGAGGAGAGGAAGGCTGTTGAAAAGCTTGTAGAGGAAAAAGTCGACGAGATTATGCGCAAAGACAGGATGGGCTTTATTCAGGACACGATTGAAAAAGATGAAGGACTGGACTTCTATATGGGTTCTACCTCAAGCGCCAGAAAGCTTGCTCAGGCAATAAAGGAGCGCTTTGGCGGTACGATAAGTGAGGCCTATGAGCTCGTTGGCTTAGACAGACAGACGAGCAGGGAGATTTATAGGACGAGCGTGAGCATCCGCCTGCCGAAGTTCCAGAAGGGGGATATCGTTGGGGATAAGCGGGGCAATGTATATGAAGTTGAACATGTTGACGGCAGGGGCATGAACCTGAGGAATCTCTCCACCCGGGAGATTGAACACCTCAACTGGAAGACCGTAAAGAGGGAACGGGTAGAAACTCTTGACCACGAAGAGAAAGAGGTCATGGTAACGAGCTTAACCCCTAGAGAGGTTCAGTTCATGGACATGGAAAGCTATGAGACTTTTGAGCTTGAAAATGAAAAGCCCAATTCCGGGCTTAGAGAAGGTGAAATCTACAGGCTCATCAAAGTGGGAAGCAGATACTACATCAGGGGAAAGAAAGAGGAATAACAGCGTGGGAGAGGCTTTCCATTTATGCCCGCTAATCTTTTTAACCTTTGGTTCTGAACCATGAGGGGTGATGAGAATGAGAAAGAGAGTTGTGATTATTGGTGGTGGAGCTGCTGGAATGAGTGCTGCTTCAAGGGTCAAAAAACTGAAACCAGAATGGGATGTTAAGGTCTTTGAGGCAACAGAATGGGTGAGCCATGCCCCTTGTGGAGTCCCTTATGTTGTCGAAGGTATTTCATCAATTGAAAAACTCATGCACTATCCGCCAGAGTTCTTCATAAAGAAGAGGGGTATTGATCTGCACTTAAATGCTGAGGTTATAGAAGTCGAACAGGGGAACATAAGGGTGCGAGAGAGCGATGGGGAACATATCTATGGGTGGGATTACCTCCTCTTTGCAAACGGTGCATCACCTCAGGTTCCTGCAATCGAAGGCTGTTCTCTGGAAGGGGTTTTCACCGCTGACCTGCCCCCAGATGCGGCAATGATCAGGGGATACATGGAGAAGAACGAGGTCAGGGACGTTGTCGTTATCGGGACAGGATATATTGCAATAGAAATGGCGGAAGCTTTTGTGGCTCAGGGGAAGAATGTGACCTTGATAGGGAGGAGCGAACGTGTTCTGAGAAAAAGCTTTGATAAAGAAATCACGGATATTGTAGAGGAAAAGCTCGTTCAGCACCTTAACTTGAGGCTGGAGGAACTAACACTCAGATTTGAAGGGAATAAGAGAGTGGAAAAGGTTATCACTGACGCAGGCGAGTACAAAGCTGATTTAGTCATTATCGCCACGGGAATAAAACCGAACACCGAATTGGCCCGTCAGCTCGGAGTTAGAATAGGTGAAACCGGTGCGATATGGACAAACGAGAGGATGCAAACAAGCGTTGAAAACGTCTATGCTGCAGGAGATGTTGCTGAGACAAAGCACCTGATAACCGGTAGAAAGGTCTGGGTTCCGCTGGCCCCTCCGGGGAACAAGATGGGGTATGTGGCTGGAGCCAACATTGCTGGACAGGATGTGATTTTCCCCGGCGTGCTCGGGACGAGTATAACAAAGTTCCTCGACCTTGAGATTGGAAAGACAGGTCTTACTGAGGGAGAGGCAATAAAAGAGGGTTATGATGTCAAAACTGCATTCATAAAAGCAAAGACGCGGCCTCACTACTATCCTGGAGCGAGGGAAATCTGGCTCAAAGGTGTTGCTGACAAAGAGACCAGCAGGCTTCTTGGCCTTCAGGCTGTTGGGGCTGAAATTCTTCCGCGAATCGATACATTTGCTGCAGCCCTTCAGGCAGGTTTTACAATTAAAGATTTATTCTTTGCCGATTTAGCCTATGCCCCTCCATTTGCCCCGGTATGGGATCCCATCGTTGTTCTGGCCAGAGTTCTGAAGTTCTGAGCTCATTTTTTACTTATATTCTTTAGTGCCCCCATGCTGAGCATAACGAAGAGAACCCCGGTGGAGAATGCAAATGCGAATCCATAATCCAGCAGAAATCCACTCAGCAGGCTTCCTGCTATATATCCGAGTGAATTTACAAGGTTCAGGAACCCCATTGCTGAGCCTTTTTCCCTATCCCCTGCAAGCTTTCCAACAATCGATGTGGATGAAATCCCTATGAATGACCAGGAATAGCCGGCAAGGGCGTAGGATATGAGAGCCGCTGGAAGCAGGAGAGGACTTATCAGCGTTGAGAGTGCTATTATGCCAACTGCAATAAGACGGATTGTGAGACCTCTCTTTAAGATTTGAATCCCGTTTGTCCTTTGCAGTAACAACCCTACGCGCAGATACATGAACGCAGAGATTCCGGAATTTAGAACAGCTGCAAGATATATCAGGCTTTTGTCTATACCCACTCTGGTCAGAAAGACTGGGAACTGGGTGAAGTATATCCCTGAGGAGAGCCAAAAAAGAAAGGCTGAGAGATAGAATGCCCTGTGCCTAAGGCTTTTCACCTTTGTAGGGGTATGGAGGATGAAACTCGGCATGTACCGCATCTTTTCGACAACATGGTTTCCAAAATTTTTGATGTTTCTTCTGCTGATGTATATCGGAGCCTCGCGTATAGTTTTTGCAGCCCATATTACTGAGAATACATTTATGAATGCAAAGAGGAACAGCAGGTTTGGAATTGATATGCTTCTTATAAGGCCAA
>JAMOPD010000334.1 GCA_027064745.1 Thermococcaceae archaeon | reverse complement strand
TGTTCCCGAGCCTGCCAGACCACTGACAGTTATTACAAGGCAGTTCTTTGGCATGGAGATCCCTTCAAAGAGCCGCCCTTACCTGAGCCTTTATGAGCTTCCTCATGCAGCTCGGACAAAGGTTCGGATATGGCCTTTCAGGCCTCTTCTGGGTCTTTGAGAGCTTTCTGATTTCACTTGGCCTACCCCTTGGATGACCATTGAGCGGTCTTCCACAGATGGCACAGTGGGCAACTTTAGGCTTCTTCCTTTCAAAGTGTATAACCGTCTTTCCTCCGGGAGTTCTAACATACTTTCTTCTCCATGATCTTGACCTGTACATTGGCTTCATTCTCATCACCTGCTTTAGCTTTTTGCAATCCATTTTTAAATTTAACTAAGCCATGTCAAGGAATTTCCTTAGGATATAGCCAACTGCCATTGAAGTTAGCACATACCACCCGATATAGCCAAGCTCACTTGGTGGAAGTCCTGAGTGATAAAACCTGTGGAACCAGTCGAAGAGAAAGAAGTTGAACGGAGCTTTTACAATGCCAACCTCAACATACCATCTCCTCAGCCAGCCGAAGAATATCCAGAATATTGGAAGTGTGAATATCATTGGCTTAAGCATTGAATCCTTCATGACTTCATTCTGCAGTTTTAAGAGTTCCATCTGTTTCTGCTGGAGTTTTCTCAACTTTTTCTCATCCTTTGCAGCTTGAGCCGCTTTATATTCCTTTTGGAATTCTTGGCTTAGCTTCTGAAGTCTCTTCATCTTTTCTTGGTCAACAAGAACATAGTTTAGGAGTGTAAAGAACGCACCAAGGATTATCCCTGAAACTGTAACCACCCAAAGAGGGTGATAATTCAGTATCAGTGGTCCAAACACCTTGTCCAAAAATAAGTATATCCCCTCAAGCATATTCACTCACCGCCAGATCAAGTATTTTTACCAGTTCATTCACAGCTTCTTCCAGACCTTTATCTTCATGATTCTCAATTATCTTTATAAGTGCATTGGAATGCATGGCATAACTTATTGCAGCAGCCCTATTTAAATCCTGATGTCTCTCTATCTGCTCCTCAGTTTCTACATCTCTGTCCCTCTTAAGATCTCTTAAACGTCTGCCAAGTATTTCACTTGGAGTGGCCTCAATAATGACAATGAAATTTGGGTTTATAGCCTCTATAACCTCCCTGGGGAATCCTAGAAGATAACCAGCAGGGGTTCGAATCGTGGCATGAGTATCTAATAGAACTGGCTCCTTTTTTGCTATCTCACTTATCCTCTTAGCAACCTCCATTTGGAGAGTTTTTTGGAGTGTAAAACTAAGCCTTCTCATTTCATCTCTGTGCCTCACGAGTCCGAGTCTTACTGCTTCATCAAACATCAAATCTCCAAAATTGACTAATCTAAATTTTGCTCTAGTCTTTTTAAGGGCTAACCTTGTTATCGTGCTTTTCCCAACCCCCGGGATTCCAGTTATGATGACTACAAACGGCATTGAGATCACCTAAAATGAGAGCTCCGCAATAATAAAAGAGACTTGGTTTAAAAGGTTTATTGGAATATTGGAATAAAAAGAAAACTTCAAGTGCTGAAGAATCTCCTTAATGCAGGGAACATTTCCGTTGCCTGTTCTCTGGCTATCTCTTCGTAGAACCTGTAGAGAATACCCACAGTAAGAAGTATTCCTGTTCCGGTACCGAGGGCTCCAAGGAAGTCAGCTAACACTGCAAC
>JAMOPD010000333.1 GCA_027064745.1 Thermococcaceae archaeon | reverse complement strand
ACTATTGCCAAAGTAAATGATCCCCAGAACGTGACATAGGGTATATACCTGTTGAGCACTCTCTCAAGAATTCTCGGATCCCTCCTGAATCCGGGTATCTGGAGCCCAGCTCTCTGTAATTGTCTTGCTATACTCTTTGCATCTAATCCCGTTAGGTCAACCCACAGGAATCCAAAGATTAGTGCCCAGAATATTGTCATCAAGGCGTATACTAATGCTCTGAATGGATCAGCCATCACATGATAAATATCTCTTGGTGGGATAACATAAGTTACAAAACCACTTAAAGCTGCGCCAGTTTGTGGATCAAAGGTTCCAAGCCATGGATGCCCGATTCTTTCAAGGAGTCTAGCCCAGAGTTGGACGTTTGCATAGAGAGCGAATGTAAGGATAATCGGTATGTTACTAACGTACATGAACCTGATTGGATATCTACCCCTGACTGTAACCCTCCCATAGCTGAGTGGTATCTCAACACGCATGCTCTCAAGATATACTACAATGAGGAAAACGACTATAGTTGCCATCAGATCCATTATGTCCGGCATTGTGCCTCTATAAAGTGCCCCTGTGATATCACCATGGAGCAAATGTTGTATAAAAGCCGGAAGAGCACCAATTATAGCAGGTTTTCCTGTAACAGGATCAATATACTTTGAAGTGGTTAGCGGATTTAACGATTTTACAATAACCTGCTGAGATACACCAGCCGCAATGAAAAGACTAATACCACTTCCAATGCCCCATTTACTAACGAGTTCATCCATTACCATCAAAACTACTCCACCAAGAGCAAGCTGTAGTACTAAAAGTACCTTTATGCTTGTAACTGGATTTCCAAATGCCCCGGCAAACACGTATATGGCCGCTTCAAAGAAACACATGAATACTGAAAATAACTTTTGAGCCGCTTGATAGAATCTTCTGTCATCAGGGTTTGACATATCCAGCTTAACAATTTCAGAACCAACGAGGAGCTGCATTATAATACCCGCAGTAACAATAGGACCTATTCCAAGGGTTAAAACTGTTCCACTTCTACCTGCGAGGACGAACCTCAAGGTGGCGAAATAATCCTGTATGGTAGGTGGCACACCGTACAATGGGATTTCAGCAAGTACAAAATACAGAAGGAGGACAACCCCTGTCCAGATAAACTTCTCTTTAAGAGCTACATGTTTTTTGGGTCTCTCAATTTCTGGAAACCATCTCTCAATAGCGAACGTTAAGTCCCTTAATTTCCCCATGCACAACACCTTTGTTGATTTTTAGGTACAATCGAAATAAAGATAAAGACTAAATGGGATTAAGTTAATAAAGCTTCTCCCCCTGCCTCAGCTATCTTCTCCTGAGCTTTAGGGGAAATATAGTGGGCTTTAATGATCAACGGCTTCGTGAGTTTTCCTGCACCCAAGACCTTATCAATGTCAAGCTGAGTAGTGTCAACGATGATCTTTCCGTCTTCCTCGTATGCGATGCCCATAGCCATAAAGTCATCGAGGTTCTCTTCAATATCTTTGAGGTTTATGGTGTTTGGAATCCACTGAACGGCTTTTGGTCTGTGGAAACCGCGCTTGCCGAGATGGTCAGGGGCATATTTAATTACCCATGTCCATTTAGTATTTTTCCGCTTTCCTGTTCCGGCCATGCCCTTTCCACCTTTATGACCGCCTCCACGGTGTTTCTTTTTGCAGCCCCATCCGTGAGTGTGACTTCCACGGAGCTTTCTCACTTTTTTCTTTCTTCTAATCATCTCTCTCACCTCACATCTCAAAGCATCCTCTCAATGAGCTCGTTTATTGCCTCGCCTCTGTAACCGAGAGCACCACCTTCTTTAAAGGTTCTCTTCTTGCTACCTTTAAATCCTCTCTTCGGTGGATGAAGCCTGAAAACTGGTTTGAGATTCGGCAGATCGCTGAGCTTCATTTCCCCTTTGATAACTTTCTCTGCAAATTCTTCGATACTCATGCCAAGCTTCTCCTGAACATATTCTTCTGTAACCTTTCTGTTGCCTGTTAATCTCCCTCTCTTCTTTATAAGCTTAGCCAATGTTTCGGCATTAATTTCACCCCAAGTTATATAATCTTTAACCTTCTGGATCATGCCATTGTATGGAGGGTTTTCATCGACTATAACGAGATGGTTAACTTTATGAAGGCGGAGCATTGCAAGAGTGTCTCTAACTGCCCTCTTAACGCCAACCCTTCCTCTAATTCTAATGAGTGCGATTTTTGACATCTTTGCCCACCTCACTCCAGCTCAAAGTTAGCTGACATTTCTCTTCCAACGACTATACCGTATTTCTCAACCATTTCTGGCTGTACTGCAACTTTGTTTGTATTGTAAAGCGCATCAAAGACAGCTTTGGCGAAGTTGACTGTAGTTCTTGTTTCACCCAATGTCTGACTCCAGACATCCTTGACTCCTGCCAGTGCAAGTATCTTCTTGCCAACATCACCTATAACCAGTCCAAGGCCTCTCGGCCCTGGCATGAGTCTGACCTTAACGCTTCCTTCTTTGCCCTCAACAGCGAATGGTATTGAATGCGGTCTCCTACACCTGCACTCCCAAGAGCCACAGCCACGCTTAATCTCAATGATGTTTATCTTAGCGTAGTTGATTGCTTTTCTGATAGCAATGCCTACTTCCCTTCCATGTCCAATTCCAAGACCAACATAACCATCTCTGTTACCAACAGCAGCTAAAACGCGGAACCTTATACGTCTTCCACTGTCGGTCATTCTGACTGTTAAAGCTATGTCAAGTATCTCCTGATTCTCCCTAAGATTAACCTCCGGGAGGAGAACATCCACAATCTCAGGCTCTTTGATCTGATAACCCTTTCTGAATATCTCATGAATATCAGTTATCTGCCCCTCTTTGACTAGCATGCCAAGCTTTGTTTTAGGTTCCCACTCTTCTAAAACCCTCTGAGCCATTTCCCTTGGATCGCTCATTCTCTCGCCTCCTCAAATTTTTCAAGTATTCTCGCTTTAACCTCCTCAAAGTGTTCAGGAAGCTTTTCAGGTTCAAGTCCTTTAACAAGGTAACCACCGAACTGCTTCCTATAGCGTTCTTCATCCTCTTCTTTGAGGGATTTGGCATAGCTCGCTATGTGGTCGCCGTTTATCCTGTAATCCTCCGGATAAATCTCCTCGCTGTGCGGGACGTTTAAGCCTGCGTCCACCGCACCCTTGAGGACGGCGAATATACTTGAACCTTTTGTTGGAGGATGTAAGCCTATGTCAAGGATTGCTTCCTCAATGCCAGCTTTCTTGGCCTTGTAACCTATGAGCAAACCTAAGAGGTAAGCACTTGGTGTATTTCCTCCATGCCCTTTCCAGCCAAAGTCTCTCATGAGCTCCCTTGTGTGAGCTGAAACAACAGTCTTGTCTCCTTTAGGATCATAGATCACTATCTGGGCTATGTGATGGTTGAGTGTTTTCCTAACAACCAACCTAGGCTTACCAGATTTGAGCAGCGCTAAGCGCTTGTGATAGTTAGTCTTCCCTTCCCTTCTTCTCCTGAACGGAACCCTATATCTCGGTCCATGTGCCATTTTTCCCACCTCACTTCTTCAATATTTCTCTCTCCTCCATGAAGAGATAGAGCTGTCTCTTATTCTTGAACTGGCCGCCTTTGGCTCTGATGTATAACATTCTATAGGTGTGCTCGTCTATTTTCTTTTCAGCCTTGAGCTTTCTGAGCTCCTTTCTCAAAGCCCTTATCGTCATCATCCACTTTTCTTTTCTACCCATTCTGGCTGTCTTCTTACCCTTTCTACTTCCTGGACCCCTGTGACGTCCCTTTTTTCTTGCTTCTTTCCGAAGTTTAGCTCTATAGGAGCTCTGTCCTTTAACAGGTCTTTTCTTTATTACACCATCGTTAATGAGTCGTCTTATATCTTCTCTTGTAATAGCGGAGGCCACATCATCGATTCTCTCAGGGTCTATCCAGACCCTATTCTCCCCACATTTTAAAAGTTCAGCCGCCACTCTTTTTTGCATTTTAAGCATGATTTTCACCTCGCATTAAGGATTTTAATCCCCAATTCTTTGGCTCTCGCAATTATCATTGCCCTCTTCCTTGCACCGACTGTGCCTGCTATCCTAGCCGCTTGTCTTGTTGGATCAATCGCCTCAAGTTCCCTGACGTTGTGAATGAGAACCTCCTCGTAGCCACTCGGGTGAAGTCCTCTAACAGCTCTGGGAGAACTCCAGCCAATGCTCGGAGATCTTGCTTTTCCTTTCTTTTTAAGCCTCATCTTGCTGTCGATACCCTTTGGCCGCCTCCACTTCGGATTGTTCTTGAATTTTGGAAAACGCCACCACTCCTGTCTTAAAAATTTTGGCTTTTTCCTCTTGAGGTTTGCCCTTATTTTTAGGAGTCTCGCTTTTTCGTTCATTTCTCACACCTCACGGTTAGAACTTTATCGGCTTGCCAGCCTTTTCAACTATGTAAATTCCATCCTGAAAAACTCTCCTATCCCATTTGTTTATCCGCGTAGCTTGTTCTATGTTTGCCGCTGTTTGACCAGCCTTTTCCTTATCAATGCTCTCCACGATTATCTCCTGCCCCATGACCTTTACTGTAACCCCCGGGAGGATTTTGGCTTTTCTCGGGTTCTTTTCACCGAGGAAATTCTCTATAACAACCTCATCACCCTGAACCTTCACGGTCATAGGAAAGTGGCTGTAGAGCACCTTAAGCCTATATTGGAACCCTTCGGTAACTCCTCTTATCATGTTGGCTATGTGGGCCTTGAATGTCCTTGCTATTGCTATGTCTCTCCTCCTTGGAAATTCCTTGAAGATAACGACTTTACCATCTTCCTCAAAGATCCTGACACCTGGATACTTGAATTCTCTTTCAACCTCTCCTTTCGGTCCTTTGACCTTAACGAGATTTCCTTCAATTGTAACCTCAACTCCTTCTGGAATTTCAACCTCTTCTCTTACCCACGCATCGATTGGCATACCTCTCACCTCAATAGACATATGCTATAAGTCTTCCCCCAATTCCTTTCTCTCTGGCCTCTTTGTGGGTCATAACACCCTGTGATGTCGAGACTATGAGGATGCCAAACTCAAATGCCGGAAGGAATCTCTTTTCCCACGCTTCATATTCTCTGGCTTTCACTGGAAATCTTGGCTTTATTGCTCCTGCTTTGTTAATTTTGCCTATGAGCTGAACTCTATAAATTCCAGCCCTTCCATCATCTATAAATTCAAATTCACCTATGTATCCATTCTCCTGCATAACCCTAAGAACTTCTCCCATAAGCTTTGATGCAGGCTTTAAGTAGACTTCTTTCTTTCCAACCTTCTCACTGTTTGATATATGTGACAACGCGTTTGCCAATGGATCAAGTAAAGTCATACCCCCTCACCTCACTCGTATTTCTTAAAACCCAGCTTTGGAGCTATCTCTCTAAAGCAGTGTCTGCACAGCATTAATCCATGTATTCTGATAATCGGCCCATACTGACCACAACGCATGCATCTTCTCGCACCCTTACCAAACTTTTTCGGCTTCCTCTTGTTGTAATCAGCCTTCGCCATTACAATCCCTCCACAATAGCATTAAACTCTTCCTGAGCGAAAACTATCCCTTCATCTTTCGTGAGCTTGTGCCTATTAGGTATCTTCTTCCTCTGCCTCTTCCTCCTAGCTACTCTAAATCCTGGTCTCTCAAGGGTCACACACACATCCATACCAAAGATACCTATCTCAGGATCATATTCAACACCGGGGATGTTGATGTGCTCTTGAATTCCAAAACAGAAGTTTCCGTGCTCATCAAAGTTGCTCGCCTTGAGTTTGTTATCTACCGCTGCCAAAAGCCTGCCAAGCATTTCCTCAGCTTTCTTTCCCCTGAGAGTAACTTTAACTGCTATAGGTTCCCCTCTCCTGATTCCAAAGTCTTTGTTGGTCTGCTTTGCTCGCCTTCTTATTGGCTTCTGATCAACGAGCTGTTCAAGCATCTTCTCAGCCTTTGTAAGCCGCTCTCCACTCTCACCAACACCAATGTTAATTGTAACCTTGGCTATTCTCGGTTTTCTCATTGGATGAGCTTCCCAATCA
>JAMOPD010000332.1 GCA_027064745.1 Thermococcaceae archaeon | reverse complement strand
CTTTGGCTGTGCCTGCTTGAACGCCTGTATGGGCAACCACTTAGCATCTACAGGCATCCAAACCAATTTTTAATAAGGATACTACCAGGATAAGTTAGACTGCCCTATACCAGATTTATTATCAGGCACTCTCACAGTTATCCTGACAGTACATGGAGATAGATTTATGTATCTCCCTGCAATATACATCCTGGTGAGGAGTATGTATAAGATTAGAGATGAATGGGGAGAGTTTCTGGTCAGACTTTCGAGGAAGGCTATAGAGGAGTATCTGAAGAATAGGAGGGAGATAGACCCACCAAAAGAAACTCCAAATGAACTCTGGGAAAAAATGGGGGTCTTTGTGACTCTTAACAGGTACAATGCTCCAAAACAGATGGCTCTGAGAGGATGTATTGGCTTCCCAATGCCAATCTATCCCCTCGTCAAGGCTACAATAAAAGCGGCTATCTACGCTGCCGTTGATGATCCACGCTTCCCCCCTGTTAGAGAGGGAGAGCTCAATAACCTCGTTATTGAGGTTAGCGTCCTAACGCCACCTGAGCCCATAGAAGGCCCGCCAGAGGAGAGGCCGAAGATGATAAAGGTTGGTAGAGATGGATTGATAATCGAGAAGGGAATTTACTCAGGCTTACTGCTCCCACAGGTTCCAATTGAATGGGGCTGGGATGAAGAGGAGTTTTTAGCTCAAACCTGCTGGAAGGCAGGTCTTCCACCGGACTGCTGGCTCGAAAAGAGCACAAAGGTCTACAAATTTACGGCTGAGATCTTTGAGGAGGAAAAGCCAAGAGGACCTGTAAGGAGGAAGCCACTTGTTTGAGATCACTTTAAGATGTCCGTCTCATGATGTACCACATTCTACGCAGCTGCATGCCTGAATATCCTTTTTGATTTAAATGTGAGGAGGATAACGATTGAAGGGTCTGTATTGAATTCTTTTTCCAAGTAGCAAAAACAGGACTGCAAATCCAACGACTAAGGAGAGAAGAGATAATGCTCCTGCTACATCACCCAGATTCATCCTTGGGAGCACGAAGAATGCTACTATAAAACCCATGAGCGCTCCTAACCAGCAGTACATGAAAGCTGGCATGTTTGGTAAGAGCTCTTCACGATAAATCAAAGCAAAACTACCGGCTGTGAAGGTTACAAACGTGTTCACCGCGAAGGGAATGCTATAGAGTGCAATAACCAGTGAGAGGAGTGCTGTTAGACCAATCAAAATCACCGCTTTTCTGAATTTGTTCCCCCTCTTTTTTCCAGCTATATAAACGGCTAAGAACACAATGAATGCGAGGATAGAGAAACCAATAGCCTCGGCTATCATAACGTTTACAGCTTTTGTTAAGTAAGCAAAGAATATGCCTGCAAGTAGAGCCGAGTACAAAACTCCTCTCTGGAAGTATCTCATTAAATCACCCACCAATTTTTATAACCATAGAACTTAAAAAGATTCCGTAAACCGAACGTTATATAGCCTTAAAATGCCAAGCGATTGAAACTAAAGCACGAAGATGTTTTACTCCTTCCTCAGCTTCGCTATAAAAAAGCTGTTGCAGTCATGCAGATGAGTCCATGCCCTGAAAACTTTATCGCCAACTTCGAGGAAACCCCTCTCGCCCCAAGTGAATTGATAATCCACCAGCTCAAAGCCTACTTTATCAACCGCAAATAGAACGTTCTCCTCGTTTTCATCCGTTCTGATGGAGCAGGTTGAGTAGGTCATTTCCCCTCCAGCCTTCAGATTGTGATATGCATTTCTCAACATGGCCCTCTGCACTTGGATAACCTTCCGAATTTTCTTCTCATCAAAGCGCCACTTCACCTCCGGGAACTGCCTGTAAGTGCCAGAGGAAGAGCATGGGGCGTCAAGAACAATCCTGTCAAATTTCTCTTTATTCCTGAATTTCATGCCATCTGCATGAACGAGTTTAACGTTTGTAACTCCGAGAATTTCCATTTTCTCTCTCATCTTGTTGAGTCTTTCTAAAGAATAATCAACTGCAACGATTTCACCAGTGTTCTCCATCAGGTGTGCAATGTGGAATGTCTTTGAGCCGGGAGCAGCCGCTAAATCAAGAATTCTCTCACCGGACTCTGGCCTTAAAACATGAGCAACATAAGCTGAGGCTAAGTCTTGAATGACAAAGTAGCCTTGCTTGTACCATTCAAGCCGTGTAACCGGTGTTTTATAGTCAAGCACCTTCAAAACATCATCAAGCGGCGTTCTGGCAGTTCTAACTCCATGCTCCTCAAGATAGTCCCTTAGGGATTCTATATCAGTTTTCAGCGGATTGACTCGTACGTAATATCTCTGGCTCCTGTTGTTGCTGAGGAGAAGTCTCACTGCATTTTCATATCCCAATAAGTCAATGACATATTCAACATACCACTTTGGATGTGAGAACTTTACACTGAGGTATTCGCATCTGTCTTTTTCTTTCAGTTTTTTCAAGGCTTCATTCAAATTGAACTCCTCAGCTTCCCTGAGTAGGGCATTAACAAATTTAGCTCTCGGCAGGTCATATCTCTCCTTTATAATCCTCACAACAGAGTCAGTTGCCAGGGCAGGAGGCACCCCTTTAAATTTCATCTCAAATACGCCTATCCGTATTAGGTTTGACAGATAGACATCCAGCTCCTCTATTCTGGAACCCTTCAGAACAGAATTGACGATAAAATCAATCTTACCTCTCCATTTCTCAATTTCGAATACATAGGCATGAACTATACCTCTAGCTTTCTCTTTATCTTTTCCGCTAACTTTCTTGAAGACTCTCTCAAGGCCATTTTTTGATGAGAGCTCTCGCTCTTCTATAAGGGTTAGTATATCAGCCACAAGCTCGTGGAGGCTTACCTTGTAAAACAGCTCCATGATTTTCCCTTTGTTTGGGTATTTAAAAAGTTGGCGTCGCCTGAGGTATGCTGTCAGGATGCCTCTAAGCACACTGTCTAACCTGTTAGAAAGTTTTATCTAAATTGAAATCGAATTCCTGAACGGTGGGATTATGATTCTCGATACAGATTACATCACAAAGGATGGGAAGCCGATAGTGAGGATTTTCAAAAAGGAGCATGGAGAGTTTAAAATTGAGCTGGATACAAATTTTCAGCCGTATATCTATGCTCTTCTGAAGGATGATACAGCCATTGAGGATGTTAAAAAAATAATGGCCAGCAGAGGAAAAAAGGAGGTTAAAGTCGTCAAGGCGGAAAAGGTTAAAAAGAAATTCCTTGGACGGCCTGTTGAAGTCTGGAAACTAATTTTCGAGCACCCCCAGGATGTTCCAGCTATAAGGGGAGAGATAAGAAAGCATCCAGCTGTTGTTGATATCTTCGAGTATGACATCCCCTTTGCAAAGCGTTATTTGATCGATAAAGGTCTGATTCCAATGGAAGGTGACGAAGAGCTCAAACTCCTAGCGTTTGACCTTGAGACATTCTATCACGAGGGAGACGAGTTCGGCAAAGGCGAGATTATCATGATAAGCTATGCCGATGAAAGCGAAGCTAAGGTAATAACATGGAAGAGGATTGACCTCCCCTATGTTGAGGTTGTCTCAAGCGAGAGGGAGATGATAAAACGCTTTGTTCAGGTTGTGAAGGAGAAGGATCCGGATGTGTTAATAACATACAACGGTGACAATTTTGACATGCCCTATCTGCTCAAGAGGGCTGAAAAGCTTGGCATAAGGCTCTTTCTAAGCAGGGATAAGGAGCACCCAGAGCCTAAAATGCAGCGTATGGGGGATAGATTTGCGGTTGAGGTTAAGGGCAGGATACACTTTGATCTCTACCCCGTGGTCAGGAGAACAATAAATCTGCCTACCTATACGCTGGAGGCTGTTTATGAAGCTGTTTTAGGAAAGAGCAAGAGCAAACTCAACGCTGAGGAAATCGCGGCAATATGGGAAACCGAGGAAGGCCTGAAGAAGCTGGCCAGATACTCCATGGAGGATGCGAGGGCAACTTATGAGCTTGGTAAGGAGTTCTTTCCGATGGAAGCCGAGCTTGCGAAGCTCATCGGACAGAGCCCCTGGGATGTGTCAAGGTCAAGCACGGGCAATCTTGTTGAATGGTACCTCCTCAGGGTTGCCTACGAGAGGAACGAGCTCGCCCCGAACAGGCCCAGCAGTGAGGAGTACCAGCGCAGGCTGAGGCAGGGTTATACAGGAGCGTATGTTAAGGAGCCTGAAAAAGGTCTATGGGAGAACATAGTCTATCTGGATTATAAGAGCCTATATCCTTCAATAATAGTTACCCACAATATCTCACCAGATACCCTTGAGAGAGAAGGGTGCAGGAACTACGATACTGCCCCTGATGTGGGCTACCGCTTCTGCAAGGACTTTAAGGGCTTTATACCTTCGATTCTTGAGGAGCTTATAGAAACGAGAGCAGAGATAAAAAGAAAAATGAAAGCCACGGTAGACCCGATAGAAAGAAAAATGCTCGATTACAGGCAACGAGCCTTGAAGATTCTGGCAAATAGTTATTACGGCTATCAGGGTTATCCTAAGGCCAGATGGTACTCAAAGGAATGTGCCGAGAGCGTTACGGCTTGGGGAAGGCATTATATAGAGACGACGATAAAAGAAGCCGAGAAATTTGGATTTAAAGTGCTATATGGCGACACAGACGGGTTCTTTTCAACAATTCCAGGTGCAGATGCTGAAACCGTCAAAAACAAAGCTAAAGAATTCTTAAAATACATAAACTCAAAGCTTCCCGGGATGCTGGAGCTTGAATATGAGGGTTTCTATACGAGGGGATTCTTTGTCACCAAAAAGCGCTACGCTGTGATAGATGAGGAAGGTAAGATAATCACAAGAGGCCTTGAGGTTGTCAGAAGAGACTGGAGTGAAATAGCAAAGGAGACACAGGCTAAAGTTCTGGAGGCTATTCTCAGGGATGGAAGTGTTGAAAAGGCTGTGGAGATTGTTAAGAAGGTAACTGAGGATTTGACGAAATATCGGGTTCCTCTTGAGAAGCTCGTCATACACGAGCAGATAACCAGAGAACTCAGAGAGTACAAAGCCACGGGGCCGCATATAGCGATAGCAAAGCGTCTTCAGGCAAGAGGAGTAAAGGTAAAGCCCGGAATGATAATAAGCTACATCGTTCTCAGAGGGGATAAAAAGATAAGCGACAGGGTGATCCTGCTGACTGAATATAATCCCTCAAAGCATAAATATGATCCGGATTACTACATTAACAATCAGGTTCTGCCAGCTGTTCTCAGGATTCTAGAGGCATTTGGCTACAGAGCGGAGGATCTTAAATATCAGAAAACAAAACAGCTTGGCCTAGGAGCGTGGCTGAAGCCTAAGAGAAAAGGGTAATTTTTCAAAGTTCGTTTATTCTTGGCTTTTTATCCTCTCCAACACCTCCAAAAGCCCTTCAACGCTGGGCACTTCAAAGCCCCTCTCATGTATCCTCTTAACACCTTCAGCATCAGGATTTATCCATACTGCCCACATTCCTGCCTTTAACGCTCCCTCAAAGTCCTCTGCTTTTGTGTCACCAACATGTATAGCCTCCTCAGGCTTTACTTTAAAATATGAAAGTGCCTTTTCGAAGAACTCTCTCATTGGTTTGTAGGCTTTAACCTCATCTGAATAAAACTGTTTGTCTATAAATTCAGCCAGTCCAAAGCGTTCCAAAATTAGACGCGTGTATGTGGAAGGCCAGAACATGACGTTACCAACTGTTATTGTTGTGTATCCTTTTGATTTAACCTGCTGGAGTGTTTCTAGTGCCCCCTCCATCACAATGTCCCTGTTAACATTCAAAACTGCTTGGGATGCGGCCCGTTTAATTATTTCAACATCAACGCCCAGAATTTCAGCCAGAAGTTCTTGACTCTCCTCCAAAGCCCTTTCTGGATTTCCTTTTTTCTCTTTTCTAAGCTCTTTGATTTCCGCCCTTGCATTCATTATAGCCAAGGTGACATCTGCTATACACTGCCCAGAGATCTTTGCTATGGCAATTGCTATTTCATCGAGCATGAGATTTATGTCCAACAGAGTGTTCCACACGTCAAATGATACCAGCTTCATGGCACCACCTCTCGCATCTTGTCATAAATACCACCTTTTTTCAGGATTCTTTCCATTTTCCAACGGGGAGTTCTCATTATCATCATCTCATAGAAGCCTTCGAGATTCCCCCAGAACTTCTTTGCGGCCATTGCCAGATAGATTACCTCTTTGGGCTTGAGCTTCCGTTTCAGGTCAATGCACAGTATATTTATCGCCCTCTCAATCTTCTCCAGAGTTCCATCCGCCTGCAGCACCGCGAGCATAAAGTCCTCAACCGCTGGCTTCTGCCATTCTACGCACGGATTCAGCTCAATCTTTGCCCCAATCAGCAGGGGAATTATTGTAGTGTCTCCAACAATGAACCTATCTCCCGATTTTTTATATTTGAATAATGACAGCTTTCCGGTTATTGACTCCATAACATGCTCTCTGCCATCATCTATATCAATTGCCAACCCTATTTTATTCACCATGAATGCAAAAACTTCCATAGCCCTGAGGAAGTTCCCAAGATTCCTTATCACCCCGGAGTTTCCTTCACTGGGAATTATTGCAATGTATGAGTCGTCTTTAACTATCAGCTCGTAGTTATCCCGCTCAAAAAGACGCTCCATGAGCTTTAAATTTTCCGGGATTCCCTTGCTTCGCGACTCTTTAAATCCGAAGACTTTTTTATATGCTGCTTTAAAGAACTTTGAGTCGGTCTTTCCCTCAACAAAGAGAACTGAAACCTTTGAAGATTCCCCGCTTTTGCCACCCCTGAGATCAAAGTCTAGGTACTTCCTTAAGCCATAGGCTTCATTAAATGTCAACGCTTCTCCAGTATTGGAATAGACCACCAGATTCTCATTTCCTCTGAAATTCATGAGTAAAAGATCCATTAGTTCAAGACTGGCCGTCACGATTATTTCATCCCCTTTAATGGAACGCACAAATTCCTTGAGGAGTGCCCTATTTTTGCCATATTCAGGGAATAGAATCTTTCTGTGGTTAACCTCTTCTAATACTGCCTCATATTTTGTGCCTGTTATTATAATCATTCTCTTCACCTTAACTGCGCGTGCTCAGTATCTGCTCTCATCATCCATCAGCATTGGATTCACTCATCATCGCATCCACATTTAGGAACTACTTTCGCAGGATATTTTTAACCGGGAAAAGTTATAAACCTTCAGGGAAATCATATGTTTGGTGAGTATGTATGAAGGGAAAAATTGCAGTCTTAATGGCGTTATTGTTCTTAACCGCCACTTTTGGCATGGTACAAAGCTACAGCTTTAAGATCAACTCAGCAAACTCAGTGATAGTCCTCCCAACCACAAAAATAGCCAATGGTGTTCCTCTCCATATAGGCGAAGATGCTATTGCAGGGTCAAAGCTTGGAGCATTTCTTGTCCTCCAAGGAATAACTGAAGGAGCGTATGCAGTTAAGGTAACAGTTCCAGTTGAGTATCATAGTGTTCTCATAGAGGATTATGGCCAGTATTACAAACTTAACACTATTGACATGCCAGATGTCGGTTTAAATGTTAGCGATGAGCCAGTTGGTCACGGTATTGTAGTTGCAGTTAACTTCTCAAGGGTTTTCTATAATTCAACCGCAAAAAAAGCTCAATTCAATGATAGAAGTATTGAGATAATATTTAACGAAAATACAACTCCTCTAAAATTGGGAAGTGAAAATACCAAAATAGTATCATCCACGGTAAATGGTAAGGATGCACTTTACATATACAATTATACTAAAGGCAAAGGAATGAAGAAAATTGATGAATCCTTAACTGTGGGCATCTGGAAGATAAAATTCCAAGATATAGACACAAGCGGCAACAATATGTTGGTCGAAGTTTCAAGTCCCTATAAAAAGGATATCAAG
>JAMOPD010000331.1 GCA_027064745.1 Thermococcaceae archaeon | reverse complement strand
AGTTCGTAATTAGCGTTGCAATAGCCGCGCCTGTATATGAGAATAGAGTGATCAGGATATAATTTAAGATAACGTTAAGCAACGCTGTACCGCCGATAATCTTGGTGTAAGTCTTCTCCAACCCAATACCATTCAACAGAGACCCGTACAGGGAATTTAGAAACATAGCTGGGATAACCCATGCCAACACTCTTAGAACAGGGATTGAGTTATAGAATTTATCTCCAAAGAACGTTTTAATCAAAATAGGGGTGCCAATGTAAATACCAAAGGCACCCAAAATCCCAATCGCAAACAACGATTGGAATGCCTTTCTGAATAGTATTCTCAGAGTGCCTCTGTCTTCTACCCAGAGCCTTGATATTGATGGCATCGTGGAATTCACAACAACATAGGGAATCAGCATCACAGCCTGTATAAAGAAATATCCCGCTTTATACCATCCAACGACTTCGTCGGGCTTCATAAGACCGAGCATTATAATATCCGTGTTAAAATAAATAAATGAAAACAGGTAGATAAACCAAAACACGTAGGACTTGCTTAGTATTTCCTTCCACTTCCCAAGATCAAAGAGAGGCTTAGCCAACACGTACTTGGAGCCAAAATATATTCTAAGGAAGTTCAGCAAAAATATATCCACTGTAAGAACGACAAAGAAAGCAAAGAGGCTCTTTGTAATCAAAAGAATTGCTCCACCAAGGAGAAGTGTCATCACTCTCTCCGTAACCATGGAATAGGTCTCATACTTGGTGACCTCGTGGGCGAAGATGATGCTCGTGAAGAGAAGGCCTATTGTACCCATCACCGCCCCCGAACCGTATAGGATTATCGAAGTCTTAACAACTGCGCTCTTGTTTAGGTGAAGTGCTAGGAATACTATTAACAACCAATCGAGAATTGCCAGGATGGTCTTAAAACCTAAGGCGTACGACACAAGATCCTTTTTGCTCTTGTCCCGCGCAACCTCGCGCATTATGTAGTAGTTGATGCCGAAGTCGGAAAGATACGAGACAAAGCCCGTAAACGAAACGACAAAAGAGTACTGGCCAAGGCCCACATCTCCCAGCGTCCTGCTGATTAGGAGGATTATCAGATACGAAATCGTTTTATGTAGGGTTTGACCTGCCAAAAGCCAGCTTGCATTGACTATGAGCTTCTTCTTTAAACTCATTTAATCCCCTAGATATACGGACAACTAAAAATTAAAAAATGTTACCATGACTTAACATGCCGCTCGCAGAATCGTTCACTTTTTGTCACTCGTACACTTCAAATTTCAAAAACAGTTTTGTTCGAATTTTTAACCCGCGTGAAAGTTTCACGCGGCTTGGCGCGGAATCTTGCCCTCTTCGAAAAGGTTTAAAGTTTCGACGGGGTCGTCATCTAATAAGGTGACGGGAGTTGGCCAAGCCCCTCATAGATTTTAAATTTTTGCTGGCATTCCTCGCTCTGCAGTACGGTGAGGAGGAGTTCGATAATAGAACGGTAGCCGAGGATCTGCAGGCACTTTTACTTCCCATCATTAAGGATCCAAGGCTCCAGGACAGGCTCCGCCCCAAGCTGATATCCAACGACCTTAGAAGGCTTTACATGATGGGTTTCTTAAGGCGGAAGAAGGTCGATAGGGAATGTGAAAACAAGCATGGGAAACGCTACAAATGCGGTTACAAGTACATGTACAGGATTAACCGGCAGGGATGGAGGTACTTGAAGAATTTATTGAGGGAGTATAACGCCAAGAAATACTTGCACCTGAGGATCTTGGAAACCATTAGGGATATCAACGAGGAGAGAACAGCGGCTCTCATAGGGATACAGGAGCTCAGCGCACTCAAATTGTTTGAGGAGGGCAGGATTGAAGATTCAAAGTACATCCTGGAGAACGTTCATGAAAGCATCGATAAAAAGTTCAGCGGTCAGGGTTACAGGAGGTTCACCCTAAAACGCATTCTCTTCGAGGAGCGTGCTCGCTGCTGGATGATCCTGGCGGAATTCCAGCGAAAGATACTGACCCTTGAGCGTGAGCTGGAGGTTAAGGAGAGAAGGATACGGGAGCTTGAGGAGAAGCTACGGGCCATGGAACGGTTACAAGGATACGCAGGAGCTCAGGAGCACTCGGAAAGGAACTAAAGAACCGCTGGCATCTAGTGAAGAGGAAGAATGCTAATCATCCACCAATTACCGCCTTCATTTCCTCCAGCATCTCAATGACCCTGTCTACCCACTTCCCGAGCCCTATCTCCTCCGGAGTTGTCTCAAGGCTGAGGTTCATCTTGATAGGCACCGTCAGCGTCTCGTCTATCGGCACGACGACCGTCTGGTTTATCGGGACTTCAAGAGTAGTGTTTATCGGCACTGTAGTGTCCCCAACGTCCCTCACCCGAATGCGGACCGTTGTGGTTAGTGGAACATCAACGTAAGTGTCTATGGGTATCGCCACCACTATGGATGGTGATTTTCTCGTCTTTGACGCCCTCTGCGAGGGCTATGGTCGAATCGATTTCCCGTACTGTTATGTTCCTGGCCTTGAGAGCGCCGTAAACTATGCCTATGTTCATGACAAGGAGCATGAGTACCAAAACCACAAGCGTATTGAGAAGCCTCTCGTTCATATCCAGCACTTTCTACTTATGTGGGGGTTTCCTTTAATTTGCTTTGAGGGTTGACTATCCGTTGTGCGTCACGTCTTCTATTCTGAAGACCCCCCTGTCAAGTACGGTTTTTTCCTGAATATACGTGTATCTAACAACGACACTCCCATTAATCTTTGTGGGCAGGATGAATTCGTCTGCTCCTTTGATTCCGTACCCTTTTTCGAAGACAAGGGTGCCATTGTCTAGGTATCCGTAAATTTCGATTCTTGTTCCGGTAGTGTTAGTAAACTTTAGTACTACGGAACCGTTTTCTGAGGTAACCGCGACGTTTGGATGTTCAAACTGGAATATCTTGATATATCCGCCATCAGAGTATATTTCGGTAAAGTTTTGGTGATCATTCGTGAACATGAGTCGGGCTAGGGGGGTTTCAAAGGCTTTCTCATTCATTAGAACTGCATAGCCATAGTTGAGATTTATGTAAACGTAGGCGTTTGAATTTGGACTGTTCGTGATGGGTATTTCCTTCACGGATATTCCCTTTTCAATGAAAACTTTACGGGGCACTAGTATTGCTCCACCTGCATTAACCTCAACGTGCCAAGAGTCTTCTCTTGGGATGGCCATTACTGAATACGGCCCCGCTGAGAATAGTAGCATCCCTCCAGTGGAGGAGATTAGTGGCATCGGGATCATAGCGTATTCTGAGGGAGAAGCATTTGCTGTCTTAATAATGGCTCCAAACTTTAGAATGGTGTCATAGGAGACTATGATGTAGTCCACACCTCTTTCCATTAGGCCTTCTGTGGATCTCAGCCCTAAATAATATGCAGCCACAAATGTGTCAGGAGCGAGCTGTGCCACTGGGGCCCGTTTGGAGTAATAAATTACCCAACTACCTTGGTCCCACCAAGTTAAGATGATATCATTGATGTTGGTTTTCGCCCAAAGCTGGGTTAGGGCGTTCTCCCACATGTCGTTGACCAGTGGCTTCACACTGATTGTGTGTTGAACTCCTTGAGCGGCGGTACCTGTTGGAATCAATAAGAGGATTCCGGTAAGGATTGCCGCTCCGAATTTCTTCGTCTCAACTTTGTGAACCGCAAGTTCATATAGCTTGACAATCCCAATTCCTGCCATTATAGCAACTGCGAGTGAACCTATGAAGAGGAACCTTGTCCATAGTAATATCAGAGGAACCGCAATCACTATGAATCCTAAGAGGAGGAAATCTCGTGTTGTGGTCTTTTTGTGGATAAACGTCAGGAAGAATGCGGGTACGATAAAAACAGCTACTCCGTATGCTCTCCACAGATCATTGAATGTAGTTCTTTGGGTTTCTACTATTGCAGCCTCTGGAAACAGCTTTAGCAGGATACTGTCAATCTTTCCGTAATATTTAATTCCAATCCAGAATGCAACTATAATTCCAATTGCAATAATTATTGCCTTAAGCTTTTTCTCCTTTATTCCTCTTGAAAGGATGAAAAGAGCAAGGATTATTACAATAGAAACTGGAACTGCGTATTTCAGATATATTACAATAAAAGCATCCTTAATAAGTCCGAATTGGAGTCCAAACTCGTTGGCTAGGGCTTGTCCCAGTTCTTTGGACATGCTCGCCATGCCATAACCGAAGTATCCTCCAAAGGTATTGGCTAAAAATGCCCCAAAGACAGTGGCCATCACGAGTGCAAGAGCATCAATAAAAGTATCTTTTTCGTCAAGCAAAAAAGCAGCTACCGCTATGAAAATAGAGTTTCCAAGGAAGAAAACGAATATTGGGTAGTAGGCAGTCCAAAATATTGCTGAAAAACCACTAGCGAGGGCAGGTACTAGATAGAAGGCCAATCTTTTGTGCCCCCACTTTTCATTGTCCTTAGAGAGTGCTAGTGCAATCCCCGACAATCCCACACTGTACCAGAAGATCATGTAGTTATCCCCACGGTAATACCCGGCCATTGAGCGAAAAATATGGCCGAAGAGAACAGCTAGGAAAAATGATGAGAGGAATGCTTCCCTTTTACCGTAGAGTCTTAACATTGCTATGTAAATAAAAATCACTGTGAAAACACCAAAAATGACAGGTGTTATTCTAAAGGCATTATAAAGAGAGACACCAAAAATCGAGAAAAACTTGTAAACATACGCTACAGTCATCCAGAGGCCGAGAGGATGAAAATCATGGAGTTGGATACCCCATGGCCCTGACGCGTACGGGAAAAAGTTCATCCACTCCCCCTTCTTCAGTGCATATTGGATATATGCTAGATGAAAGTATGGATCATAACCTAGTAGGTATCTGAAGCGTGTAGGCAGGAGTCTGATAGCCGAGGCTAAAACAGTAAGGATTATTATTGCATACCTCGGAGTTAGCATGCTCTCGTAAACCTTTATGAACTTCGCCTCTACTTTTTTGGTCTCCATACTCTCCCTCACTCCCCCCTCTGTATCTTCGCATGCCCTCCAACGAGGCTCTTCCTCAGCTCGAGGTTCCTTATCTCACACTTCTCGTCGATAATGGAGCGCCATATCGTGGAGTTTCTTATGACAGTGCTTCTAAAGACTATCGAGTCACTTATGTCAGAATTCTCTATGAGGCATTCCTCACCAATGTACGCATATGGGCCTATTATAGACCTCCCAAGTATCTTCGCACCCTTCTTTATAACCACTGGTGGGATAATCTTTGCATATGGGCTAATCTGAATTTCCTCTACGTGGCTCTCTTTAAGGAGTGTCTTCAAAGCCTCAAGATAACTATCTGCACTTCCAATGTCATACCAATACTCAGAAAAGCGATAGGCCATTATCTCCTCCCCTTTCTCCAGAAGCCACTGAAGGAAGTAACCTGGAGAATCTCTGTTCCCATTGGACAAATATTCCTCTATGTGCCCCATAACCTCTTTGGGAAAAACGTAAACGCCAGTGCTAACAAGGGTTGATCTCGGCTCGGCTGGTTTTTCTTGGAACGATATGACCCGCTCCCCCTCAAGAACCACGACTCCATAGCGTTTGGCTAGCTCAAGATCCCCCACATCATAAACTGCAATGAGTGTCTTCCCCACATAAGAGTTCAAAAACTCCCTGAGGGAGAATGAAAACAGATTGTCCCCAGCTATAACGAGGTAATCATCAAGGCCAACCTCATCCAGAGCCATCTTCAACGCGCCTATTGTTCCAAGCTTCTCCTTCTCATGAAGAGTATCTTCAACTATAAGGTCGATCCCATACTCCTCAGCAACATCCCTAAAATGCCCCTCAAAAAAGCGGTTTGTAGAAATGTAAACTGGGAACTCCAACCCTTCTGTCTTCTCAAGGATGTAATCTATTATTCTTCTATTGCCCACAGGCAGAAGAGCCTTGGGATTATCTTTTGTTATTGGCCACAACCTTGTTGCATAGCCTCCCGCCATTATTAAAATCTTCATTCCTCCCACCCTACCAATCTTTGCGCTGAAGATGATATGTTCAAATGTTTTTAAATTATTCTGCGTAAAACATGGTTATTAACGTAATCTAAAGACATAAAAACACAGAACGAACCCTCCATACTTTCATTTACTTAACCTCCTGCGTGATACTTTTTCGTCAATATTCCACAAACATCAGCTAGGAATAAATGAAAACAAAGAAGAATTACAAGTTAAAAGTCATTCTCTTCTGAAAAAGAAGATCCCCGACAACAAAACTAAACCTATCAAAATCACATTGCTAAATGTTGGCACTTGCGTGAGATCTAGTGTGGCAGTAGTCTCCCCACTACTAGTCGTCAGCACATCAAGTGGACGGTAGACATCGTCGTGTTCATAAAGCTGGACCCTCATTACGATCTGAGTTTGACCAGACACCCCTATGACGTCGTCGGGTATCTGTAAATAAACGGCAGAATCAGAGGGCACTGGTATGAACACTGTCTCTAAATTAGCCACATTTGCACCATCCGAGTTGTAAAGATCCAGTATATTGACAACTCCTGGTTTGGTACCTGGCTTTGATAAGTCCACCACTGCATGATAGTCCCAATTGCCATCTCCGTTAGTATCAAAGCTTATATTAAGGAGTGACGCAGGAACCCATCCAAGATTGTTAAGGGGAGTCACTCCAATCTTGAAGAGCAACATCCCCTCCTCCGAGTCATACTTGGCCTCCATGTCTGTTATGTGGTAATAAATACTGGTGAAGGGAGAATATCCGCCGCCTGCGGCGTTCTTCCAGACAAAAGTGTTGTCCACATACGTTACCTCCCCAGGAGCCACGGTCACTGTGGAAACCCACGAACTGGAATCTGGTGAGACGTATACTGCCAAGTCCCCGGTATTAACCCCAAAAGTGCGAAGGGGTAACGTCACAGTATTTCCATTCTGGAAAGTCACAGTCGCTCTGTACGTGTACACACCATCGTCAAGCCCCGTTAGATTGTAATAAAAATGCTCAGGAGAATCGCTCCGCATTGTGTACTGGTTCCCCCCTACGGTCAGAGTAACACTTGATACGTTCACTAAAGAACCAACCTCAATGTAGGCCCAATTCGTGTGCAAGACCTCCCCCTGGAGAGGAGTAATGCCAGCATACTCCACAACCGGGACGTTAACACTGACCGTTAACCAGTTTCCATTCTCGGGTATTGACACTGGAAGCTCCGTAGACTTCACAATCTTGTGTAGATACGTAGAGTTGACTACTACCTCAAACGAATCTAACGTCCCAGTTACACCATCTTGGTACTTGTCAGCAAGATGGATGAAAACAGGTGCATACTGGGAGTTAACATTGAAGTTAAGCGCGCTCAAGCTGTCGGAAAGATCAAGGACTATCGGACTATCCGGGAACGGATGGGCTTGATAATTCGCTAAATCAGACAAAGAATGCTGGTACCCTATCACAAAATCAAAGAACCTGCGGCTCCACATGGGGGAATCAACATTCCCAATTCCAAGCTCAATACCACCTTTGATTTCAGGAGGATAGCATATATACCCATCGGGACAGTTGGAACCATAATATCCCCCAATGATCTCACCTCTCTTTGAGTGAGTAATATGAAAAACTGAGTACACGTCAGGCTTGTGAGGACTCCTGCTAGCGGGGACGTAGATATAAGCGTAACCCGTGCTAAGCTTTACGGTCTTTGAACTCACTCCCAAGGAATATGTCCTTGTCTCCCCTCTAGCAGCAGGGTAAGTAAGCCACCAATAGCCCCCATCACCCCAGTTAGTTCCCCAGGAGTTAACCATAAGAAAAGCTCCTGAACCATCGGGAGTGTTTAAACTGTCGTCGTAGCCGATTATAGTCACGGCATGTGCTCCTACGTAGCTGTAATAAAACGGGTTGGTGGAACCAAGAGCGTACACGTTATTAGTTGCGTCGAAATTATAGAAATTACTGTAAACATATATAGTAGTCTGGGCTACATATCCTGCCACTAGCAGACCCTTAAAGTAATCAAACTGGGTGGTGTTAGAGAGATTTACTATGT
>JAMOPD010000330.1 GCA_027064745.1 Thermococcaceae archaeon | reverse complement strand
CTCAAGCACCCAAAGGTTATCCTCAGCCCGAGGAGGATAAAGCTCCTCAAAAGTCTTCTCTGATTACCTTTTCTTCCATTCTTTACAGTTCATGTCAAGGCAAATTTCATATTCCCTTCCCTTTTCGCGTATTTTAACTACAGGGGCTCCATTACAGCAAGTCTTGTTCGTAGGAATTATTTTTCCCCTTTGGAGTAGAGGGTAGGTAACGTTGCACTTCGGCCAGTTTGAGCACCCAACAAACCTTTTTCCGGTTCTGCGGTTGTATCTAACCACCAAATCCCCGCCACATTTCGGGCATTTCCCGACCACAAGGGGCTTCTTATCCTCACGCTCTTCTTCCTTGCTTAACTCTTTAACAGTTTTTTTCTTTTTCTTATCTTTATTTCCATCTTTAACAAGCTTTTCCACCAGCTCTCTGCCAATGTCTTCCTCCTTTGCCTTGAACTCCCTCAGGATTTTCATCAGCTGTTCCCTCGATTCATCTATGACTTTCTCCTTGCTCAGCTTTCTCTTCATTATCTCCTCCATCTTCTCCTCAAAAGCCCTTGTCAGTTCTACACTCACTATGTCAGGGACATTCTTCTCAAGAGCCTCAACCACCTTCATTCCCAGAGGAGTTACCTTAATCTTTCTCTTACCCTCAATATAACCTCTCGCGTAAAGGGTTTCGAGAATCTGGGCACGCGTGGCTTTTGTCCCTATCCCTAAATCCTCCATCTTTTTGATTACTGCTGCAGGTGAATATCTCGCAGGAGGTTTGGTTTTCTTCTTCTCACGCTTTATTTGGAGAACCTCAACTGATTCACCCTCCCTGAACTTCGGTAGTATTACCTCATCGAATTTGACATATTTTCCATAAACTTTAAGCCAGCCTTCCTTCAGAGTTCTTGCTCCGCTCAAGATGAAATGGTGGCCGTTGGAGTTGATTATTACTTTCATTATCTCTCTAACCGCGGGGTCTGCGAAAGCCGCCAAAAAACGACGTACAACGAGATCGTATATCTTCCGCTCGTCCTTTGTCAGGTCTCCACTCTTTGGAATTTCACCAGTTGGGTAAATTGCAGGATGAGCAGGATCATCCTTCGGACCTTCAACGGGTTTTAGATAGCCCTTCCCCAGAAGCTCATGAGCAAAAGGCTTGTACTCAGGTAGCTTTGCGAGGTTCTGAAGTATGGGCTTGAAGTTTAGGTTTTTAGGGAGCTTCTGAGAAGAAGTACGGGGGTAACTGGTGTAGCCCCTCTCATACAGTTTCTGCGCAATCTCCAGTGTCTTCTTTGGGCTGTAACCGAAGGCAGAATACGCCTCACGCTGGAGCGTTCCCAGATCAAATGGATAAGGGGGGTTTCTTTTCTGCTGTTTGATTTCAATCCGCTCAACGAATGCAAGTCCTTTCTTTGCCTCTTCAACAATTCTTTTAGCTTCATTTTCATCGAGAATCCTCTCTTTTTCGTATGTTGCCGTGTACTGCTCTCCGTTCTTTTCGAGAAGCATTTTGATGACCCAGTATGGAGTCGGTTTGAAGTTTGCTATTTCCTTCTCCCTCTCCACCAGAAACTTAAGTGTCGGCCCCTGAACCCTTCCAGTTGAGAGAACCATCCATTTTCCGCTTGCTCTTTTTATGGACTGGGTTAAAGCCCTTGAGAGATTAACACCCCAGTACCAGTCGAGGACATGTCTCGCTATTCCTGCATCGGCCATCCCGAAGTTTATCGTCGGCTCGAGGTTGTACCACGCTTTCAGGAGGTCTTTTCTGGTTAAAGCTGAAAACTTCATTCTCTTCGCCTTCGACGGATCGACGCCACAGGCATATTTGAGAGCGGTGTAACCGATGACCTCACCCTCTGTATCATAATCGCAGGCCACGATGAATTCATCCGCCCTCTTGGCGAGCTCTCTCAATGTTTTAACATAGTCTTTGGCATAGCTTTTTCCTTTCTCTGCAACATAGACGGGCACCCACTCAATGTCAAAAATTGGATAACCGTAAACTTTGGTCTTTGGAGCGAGGGTGAAGAGATGGCCCACAGCAGGAGCTACAATGATTCTCTTCCCATCGCGACTGAACTCATAATAAGGAACACCGTTAAGGGTTTTTCTCACGGGTTTGCCTTCGGCTAAAGCATAAGCGATTTTTCTCGCAACATTTGGCTTTTCCGCAATTATGAGCGTTACCATGACAACACCTTTAAAAAGTTCGGAATGGCATATAAAAGCCTTTCTTGCTCTTGAAAATGGGGGCCTTTGGAAATGTCGGCCCCCTGGGGGTCCCGATGTCATCGCAACCCAATACTCATCGGGCGTAATCAAATAGGAGCTAAAGGCTTATAATGATTAAGCTTAAGTGGGAGTGATACACATGGCAGGCACGATAAGCAAGATAATTAGTTTTGAGAATGAGGAACTTTTTATAGACGAAATGGATAGCATACTTCAGGCATTTACCTATCTCGCGAGCAGATATGGTAGCGGAAATGTTGTGGAGGGCATAGTTCTCTGGGATTCTATTGCTATTCGGGATGAAGAGGGCGTTAAGGTCTTCCGCATCGGAGAGTTCCCCTATGTGGAGGGAACCCTAAATGTCGACATAGAAACTCTCAGAATTATGGAGAGATATTTTGATGAGATGGAGAGCAAATGGGATGAGCTGAGGGTGGAGGAGATAAACTATTTTGTCGAGATGCTCAATAAGGCACTGGGAAGAGATATGGTGTTTTATGATGCATACGCTCTCGGTCTCGATAGGGGACAGGCATACATAATCGTGAATCTGCGGGCTTTACAGTATCTTGAACACGTGGTGGATGCAGAAGATAGAGAAATTTTTGAAGATGCCATAGCAGTGCTTATGAGATATATTTAAATGATTAAAGTGTTCCTCAAAAGCAAGGATAGAGATGATTTTGAATATTCCATCTTTGTGCCTATGAAATATTTAAGTGCAGAATTATTTAATAGCATAAAAAGGTGATTAAAGTAGTTATCCAAAAGAGGATTTTTAATATTCCATCTTTAAGTGCAAAAGGTGATTAAAGTGCTCTTCAAGAAGAAAGGTCTTTTTGATGAGGAAGATGCCCTGAGGGTTATAGAAATCGCTAGCAAAAAGGACGCCAGAGAGATTATAGTAATGTGCGAGCAGATAACAGACTCCGCTCGGAGGAGACTCTGGGATTACGCGAGGGGAGTTCAGCTCATGAGCGACCTGACAGGGGAGAAGAGAAAGGTAAGAGTAGAGATTCTAGAAGGCTATGTTAGCGATAGAGTGAAAGGTGTGGAGCTTTAGCGGAACACGGCCTGACAATATAATGAGCTGGAGAGAAAAAGGTAACAGTAGAACAAGTTATGAGGGAAATAGAGGGACGTCATATCTAACGGTGAGATGATACTTTCTGGTGGTGAGACCCTGTACTCATCTAAATTTGCGTAAAAAAGATTTGTGGCAAAAACATTGAAAGAAACCCATGATGGGCTGAGGAAAGTGAAAGACCTAAAAGTAATAGCAGCGAAAGGTTTATATAGTAGGTAAATAAATATTTATCCGGTGAATCATATGTTGAACCTAATTAAAAAAGTAGGTATTTTGTTATTGGCTCTTACACTCGGTGGTTTGGTTTTTGTTGTAGTTAGCGGAGATGAACTCCCACCTTTACAGCCACCACAGCAATCTCCTCAGGAAACCCCGCAGGAGGCTCCGCAACCACCACAACAGCCTGAACAACCTAATCCACAAGAGGCTCCTTCACCTCCGGAACCCCCACAACCAGTGCCTAAGCCACCAGCTCCACCTTCAGAAAAAAACATTGCTAAAGACGAAATATGGCATGCATACAGAGAATTCCAAGAAGTTAACACGATATTGTCGAATTCAAAACCAACAGAGGAAGTTGTAGACCTTGAAAACATGGCAAGGCAACTTTATGAAAAATCCGAAAAACTTTATGAGGATGGCAAATATAGGGAGAGTAGAGTTTATGCCCATCTGGCAATAGAAACCCTACATGGGATACGAGATATCTTGAACAAGAGGTGAAAAATACTATGCCCCTGCCCCCACTTCCACCCGGGATGGAATTCCTCGGATGGTTGGTCTTAATAGCAGTTGTGATAGGTGCGGTGCTTTTAATAGCTAGGTATTCAAGTTCCCAGCAACCATCCCCTTCAAATCCAAAGATAGAAGAGACAATGAAGGATCTCCTTGAGGAGATAAGACTTTTAAGAAAAGAAATCAAAGAGCTTAGGGAGGAGCTTAAGGAGTAAATTACTGTGGGGGATGGAACATCACTCAGGACATAGCAGAAAGAAGTGCTAACGTCTTTAAAGCCCTCTCAAATCCAATAAGGCTTAAAATACTTGCTTTGTGTTTAAACGAAGAAAAAACCAGCAAACAGCTTAGGGAGGCGCTTGGAATATCCAAACCTCTCTTAATTTCACATCTCCGGAAGTTAATGAACAGCGGCTTTCTTGAATACCGAGTTGAGTTCGATGAAAAGAGAATGATTGTGAGGAAATATTACAGAACTAAAAACATCGACCTCTGCATTGCGACAGTGCTGGAGGAGATAATAGAGGAGATGAAATCACAAAGCTCAAATCAGTGGACTAACGCTGTTTCCCTATGAATTCCGCCACCTTAACAGCATCCAATGTTTCCCTGACATCATGAGTCCTGATGATATGTGCCCCATTGAAAACCGCTACTGCGGTTGCTGCCAAACTTCCAGCCAGTCTTTCCTCAGCTTTTCTACCGGTTATTGCACCTATGAACGACTTTCTGGAAACTCCCACGAGAATGGGCTTTCCAAAAACCTTCAGCATGTTGAGGTTCGCCAAGATTTTAGAGTCCCACTCATACCAAGGTAGCCAATCAGGACGGAGAAAGCCGATTGCCGGATCAACAGCAACATCTTCAACTCCATACTTCTGAGCGGTTACCAGACTCTCCTGAAGGGCATCGATAACGGTGTGTATAGGGTCTTTTAATCTTAAATTGATATCCTCTGCATGGGCGCAGAGCACAGCAGGGGTGCCATATTCTCCAGCAACCTTAGGCATTTGTTTATCTCCTTTAAAGCCTGTAACATCATTTATTATATCAGCACCTGCTTTAATTGCCTCTTCAGCCACCCGTGAATTTGTTGTATCAATGCTTATCGGAACATTCACATACTCCCTTACAATGCTCACCGCCCATACTGCTCTCCTTATTTCCTCTTCAACAGATATTTGAGTCTCCAGATAAGGAGCTGTGGATTTTGCACCGATATCTATGAAAGATGCTCCATCTTCAATCATTTTAAGAACAGTGCTGATGAGCTCCTTTTCGCTTTTCTTAACGCTCCCTTTGTAAAAGCTCTCTGGGGATACGTTGATAACGCCCATAATTTTCGGCTCTTTAAGGTCGACTCTAGCAAACTTCATGATATCACCCTATGAAACTGTGAGGGGTAGGGGATAAAAAAGCTATGCCATTGGTACTGTCAGGTTTTGTTTGTTATCAATTCCATTTCTTTGACTTATCTTTACAGTGCATGCCCTTATGCTAAAGGTTAAAAGCATTTCAGGCCATGTGTAAAACATGAAGCTCATCATGGCTGAGGTCTTTAACAGCTGGCAGGGGGAAGGCGGAAGCATTGAAGGTTCAGCATTTGGAAGAAGACAGATTTTCGTGAGATTTGCCGGCTGCGACCTTAACTGTAAGTGGTGCGATTCGAGGGAATTTATAGATGCTTCCCAGGTTTCACACTGGCGCTATGAGGTCAGGCCCTTCACAGGAAAGTTCGAGTACAAACCCAATCCTGCAAGTTTGGATGAAGTGGTTGATACAATCCTGCACCTTGACACCGGTGATATACACTCGATAAGCTACACCGGTGGGGAGCCCACACTTCAGATAAAACCACTCAATGCCCTCATGGAGCGCATGAAGGAACTTGGCTTTTCCAATTTCCTTGAAACGCACGGCGGTCTTCCTGAGCTGGTTAAGGAAATCGCCAGCCTCGTTGATTACGCCAGCGTTGATATAAAGGATGAAACGACCAAAGCCACGGAGAACTGGAGAGAACTGGTCTTAAGGGAGGTTGAGAGCATAAGAATTCTGAGGGAAGCAGGAGCAAAAACCTATGCAAAGCTGGTTGTTACGTCGGAGACAAAGATCGAGAACATCCGCTGGTACGCCGAACTATTAAGAGATTTGGCTCCCCTCGTGATTCAGCCGAAGGAACCAGTTGATATTCCGCAGACTCGCCTAATGGAGCTCTATCATGAGGCGGCCATAGTAATGGGAAGAAAGAACGTCGGACTGAGCTTTCAGGTGCATAAGTATCTTAACGTGCTGTGAGATGTTGTCTTGTCCCTGCTCCTGTTGCACTCCTTCTGACGGCGTTGTTACTCCCTGTTCTTTCTGAACTACGGATCGACGGTGCCTTTGTGGCTGTTGCTATACTCTGGAAGTCAGAGAAGGCTATACTCTTTATGATCCCCGCTGATTGGGCTGGCATTTAGGGAGGAAGTCTGTGTGACAGCCTGCTTGCAGTCTCTCTCGTCGTAGGAACAGCCTCTGGCTGAGAGATACTGTTAGAATAAGCTGAAAATGTCTAATAGGGAGAATAAAACTTAACATGCCCAAACACCTCACAGTTATTCCCTATGGGATACAGATGAGCTTTTAAACATCATTACAAAGCTATCATGGCGATGATGACATTGGCCTTTGGGGTTAACGATGCCCGCATCGACAAGGCTGAGCCAAAAACTTTTAAGCATTAGCTTCTCCCTATCTATGGTGGTAATCATCCAAGCACTCAAATGCAAAAAGTGCGGTGCCCCTCTGGATGTTTCACCTGAGGACATAATCGTCGTGTGCCCTTATTGCGGTTTTCCAAACTCATTTGATGAGATATTTGGGGAGAGCAACACATTTTTTGTCGAGAGCCTTTCGGAGAAAGAGATTGTTAAAAAATTCTGGGAGAGAATGAGGAAGGATAGAGACTTCACCGGGTCAAGGGATAAAATCAGCATTGTAAAGGTTGAGGGATTCTATATTCCACTGTGGTTCGGCAAAGTCAAAGCAAGGGGATACGTCAGGTACGAGGTTTATGAGAAGAGGAGAGGTAAAAAAGAAAAAGTCTTAAAGCATAGAAAATTCAACGACACGCTTATTGTCTGTAGTTCGGGGAGAAGGAGCGTCTACGATGTGGCTCTAGAGGAGCTAACACGAAAGATGGAGAAGAGTCATATTTTCCTCAAAGACCTCAAACAGACACTTGCGTCAAAAATCAAGATAAAGCCCCTGAAAGAGCTGGATGTTGAAGAGTGGGAGAGCCTGAAGCTGGATTTTCTGAATACTGAATTTGGACGGAAGAGAGCGGAGGAAATACTTCTCGACAGGGCTTCGGACAGGGCCAAGGAGCTATATGTCCCAGAGGACAATGAATTGTTGAGTTTCAGTTTCGAAGGAGAAGTGGAGGATTTTGCTCTGGTATTCTATCCAGTGTGGAGGATTTATTATGATTTTGGGGGCGGCACATATTTCGTCGCCTATGATGGATTTAACTGGA
>JAMOPD010000329.1 GCA_027064745.1 Thermococcaceae archaeon | reverse complement strand
CGACTATGACCGCGTTATAGGGAAGGCGATAAAGAAGTTTTCAACCACTCAAGATGTGAAGTACCTTATGGATGTCAATTATACATGCAGGGATGAATGGATGTTCATACTCCGGGAAAATCTGCTTGATTGGCAGCTCATTACATGGTAACTTTACGTTTGTAAATTTACCCTTAGAAAAGCACACCTAAAGATGATCATTAAATCGCTTTAATAAGACCCTAATGAAGCTTTAGTTTCCTCTTTTTGTTGAATAATTTTACATGAAACGAATATGTGAGAAAAACTTCAATATGCGAAAGATTTAAATGCTTTACATACGTAAAAGTATTAGCAATTTGCAGGTGATGATTATGGCAGATGTCGAAATACATAAAGAAGGGTATCTCGTGGTTGGGAAGACCGAGGCGGTTGAAATAGACGTCGACACTTTTCTGTGCAAAGGATGTGGCATATGTCTTGAGATGTGTCCGAGGAAGGTCTTCGAGTGGAGCAAAGAGCTGAGTGAAAAGGGGGTGCATTATCCCATTCCAGTTCATACTGATAAATGTGTCAAGTGCAAGCTCTGTGAGCTTCTTTGCCCGGACTTTGCCATTGCGGTAAGGTGGTGACTCATGATTATCCGCGGTGACGAGCCTGAACAGCTCAGGCTCCTGAGGAAACTCTACAAACCGGGCAACTACTTCATGCAGGGAAATGAAGCTGTAGCTTACGGCGCTCTCTTTGCAGGATGTAGATTCTATGCAGGCTACCCAATAACTCCCTCCAGTGAGATAGCCGAAACCATGGCTCGCGAACTGCCGAAGCTTCATGGCTACTATCTCCAGATGGAAGACGAGATAGGAAGCATAGCCGCGATGGTCGGTGCCTCTTGGACTGGATTTAAGGTTATGACAGCAACGAGTGGCCCAGGCTTTTCACTAATGCAGGAAAACCTTGGTTATGCTGTCATGACCGAGACACCACTTGTTCTTGTTGATGTGCAGAGGAGCGGGCCAAGCACTGGTCAGGCGACGAAGGGAGCTCAGGGAGACTTCTTCCAAGCGAGATGGGGGACTCATGGAGACCATCCAATAGTTGCGGTCTCTCCTGTGAGCGTTGAGGATGCATTCTGGGAAACAATCAGAGCATTTAATATAGCTGAAAAACTGCGATCTCCTGTAGTAGTTCTGTTTGATGGCGTTATCGCTCATACAAGAGAGCAGATGAGGATTCCTGATGTTTCGGAGGTTGAAATAACTTACCGCAAGCTTCCAAAGAACGAGGAAGAGGCAAAGCTCCCCTTCGGCGGTGCTCTAGTTCCTCCTATGCCTCTCTTTGGCCACGGCTACTTCACTCACGTTACCGGCTCGACCCACAAGGAAAACGGCCTGAGGGACGTCTATACACAGGAGGTTCATGATAGGCTCGTTAGAAGAATACACAAGAAGATAGAAGAGCATGAGGAAGAGATCCAGAAGTGGGAGGAGTACTTTACCGATGATATGGATATCCTGATTGTAAGCTGGGGAGTTTCAGCAAGACCTTCCCTCGGAGCTGTTCTTAAGGCAAGAGATGATGGAATCAAAGCTGGGCTCTTTGTTCCCAAGACTGTCCATCCATTCCCAGGAAAACGCATAAGGGAGCTATCAAAAAAAGTCAGGGTTATTCTCGTCCCAGAAATGAACCTTGGACAGCTTATTTTGGAAGTGCAACGCTATGTGAATGACGATGTCCTGCTTAAAGGAGTCAATAAGATTGGAGGAGTTCCGCTGAGAGTTGAGGAAATTCTCCGTGAGATAAGGGGTGTTGCCTGATGGCAGTTAAGATTTATTCCAAGTATGACAAGGTTAAATACCTGCGAAAAGAAGCTTTGCCAACAGCTTTATGTCCAGGCTGTGGGGGTGGAACTGTTCTCAATGCCTTTGCAAATGCTCTCGATGAACTTAAAATTGATCCCAAAGATATTGTTGTCGTAAGCGGCATAGGCTGTTCCGCTTGGATAGCATCACCCCACTTCTTGGCGGATACATTGCATACAACCCATGGAAGGGCCATAGCTTTTGCAACTGGCGTTAAAGTTGGCCTGCCTGATAAGAAAGTTGTGGTGATAAGTGGCGATGGCGATCTGGCAAGTATAGGTGGAAACCACCTCCTTCACGCAGCGAGGAGGAACATAGACATAACTGTAATCCTCGTCAACAACTTCATCTACGGCATGACGGGCGGACAGGTTGCTCCAACAACTCCTTTCGGAGCGATAACGACAACATCTCCCTACAGGAACATAGAGCATCCTCTCCAGATAAGTGAAACCGTTGCAGCTGCTGGGGCGAGCTATGTAGCCAGATGGACAACAGCTCATGTTTATCAGCTCATAGCCAGCATAAAGAAAGCCTTGCAGGTTAAAGGTTTCTCCCTTGTTGAGGTTATTTCTCAGTGTCCTGTTCAATATGGAAGAAGAAACAAAATGAAAGAGCCTGCAGAGATGCTTCGCTGGTTCCTTAAGAACTCTGTTCCAGTAAGTAAAGCCAAAAAAATGCCTCCAGAGGAGCTTGAAGGTAAATTCATCATTGGAGAGATAGTGAGTAGACAGAGACCTGAATTTACTGAGGAGATTAACAAGCTGATTAAAGAGGTAGCTGAGCGATATGGTCTAGGTGATGATGATGCAGATTAGATTAGCTGGTATAGGTGGCCAAGGGGTTATTCTGGCCGGAGTTATATTGGGGGAAGCTGCTGCAATTGAAGGATTAAACGTTCTTCAGACTCAGGATTATGGCTCTGCAAGCAGGGGTGGGCATTCGATAGCTGATGTCATCATATCCAAAGAGCCAATTTATGAGCTTATGGTTACAAAGGCCGACGTTTTAGTTGCCTTAGCACAGTTGGGTTATGATTCAACAAAGGAAGAGCTGAAGAGAGATGGCATCCTTATCGTCGATACTGACCTTGTCAAGCCTGATCGTGACTATATCGGTGCACCATTTACCCATCTAGCCGAAGAAAACACAGGTTTGGCCTTAACGGTTAATATGGTAGCCCTCGGTTATCTCGTGGCAAAAACTGGGATTGTTAAGAAGGAAAGTGTTGAGGAGGCCATAAAGAGGAGAGTTCCTAAAGGAACTGAGGATATTAACGTTAAAGCCTTTAGAGTTGGTTATGAGGAGGGATTGAAATGAAATATCCGTTCCCTGTAGGTAGGAGTGACTTCATCCAGGGTGATGAGGCAATAGCAAGGGCCGCAATCTTGGCAGGCTGTAGGTTTTATGCCGGTTATCCAATAACCCCAGCTAGCGAAATATTCGAGGCGATGGCTTTGTACATGCCTCTCGTTGATGGAGTTAGCATTCAGATGGAGGATGAGCTGGCTAGCATGGCTGCCATTATAGGCGCCTCTTGGGCCGGTGCAAAGGCTATGACAGCAACGAGCGGTCCGGGCTTTTCACTGATGCAGGAAAACCTTGGTTATGCCATCATGACCGAAACTCCGGTGGTTGTTGTCGATGTGCAAAGAGGTGGACCGAGCACCGGCCAGCCAACTTTGGGAGCTCAGGGGGATGTTATGCAGTCAATATGGGGAACTCACGGTGATCACAGCCTCATTGTTTTAACTCCTGCAACGGTTCAGGAAGCATTTGACATGACGATTAGGGCCTTTAATCTGGCTGAAAAATACAGAACTCCTGTTGCTCTTCTCACGGATGCTGAGATAGCACACATGCGTGAGAGGGTTTATACTCCAAATCCTGAGGATATCGAACTCGTTTACAGAAAGCTCCCCGCCAACAAAGAAGAAGCCCAATATCCCTTCGGGGATATACATGGTGACATGATTCCCCCGATGCCGATTTTTGGAAAAGGCTACCGGACATACGTAACGGGCTTAACGCATGATGAAAAAGGCCGTCCAAAGACCGTTGATGCTGAAGTTCATGAAAGACTCATCAGGAGAATTATCAATAAGCTTGAGAAGAACAAGGAGGATATCATAGCATATGAAACTTTTGATCTGGATGATGCTGAGATCGCAATAATCAGCTATGGAACTGTTGCGAGGTCCGCCATAAGGGCAGTAAAGCTTCTCCGCGAGGAGGGGATTAAGGCTGGTCTGCTGAAACTCAATACAATATGGCCATTCGACTTTGAGATGATTGAGGGCATAGCGGAGCATGTTAGCAAGATCTATGTTCCAGAGATGAACCTCGGACAGGTCTATCACCTCGTGAAAGAAGGTGCTAACGGGAAGGCAGAGGTCGAGTTGATACCTAAGATAGGTGGAGAAATCCATACTCCAACAGACATAATTGAGAGGGTTAAGAGGGGGGTGTGAGATGCATCTAAAGTCTGCTTATGAAATTCGGGAGAAATACCTCAGAAAGGATATGCTCCCGACGATTTTCTGTCCTGGATGTGGAATAGGTTCCGCTCTACAATACACTCTGAGGGCTATAGATGATCTTGGCATTAGTCCTGACGAAATAGTATGGGTCAGCGGTATAGGCTGTTCCTCCCGTGTTCCAGGTTTTGTTAACTTCGATGGCCTTCATACAACTCACGGGAGGGCATTAGCTTTTGCCACAGGAATAAAGCTTGTCAATCCAGACCTCAAGATAATTGCATTCATGGGAGATGGCGACACCGCGGCAATAGGTGGAAATCACTTCCTCCATGCCATCAGGAGGAACCTTGACGTCACGGTGATACTCATCAACAACTTCACGTATGGAATGACGGGCGGACAAGTTGCTCCAACTGCTTTGAAAGGCCTCAAAGGAACAACCGCTCCCTATGGCCAGTTTGAGAATCCATTCGACATAGCGGAACTTGCGGTTGCTGCTGGGGCAAACTATGTAGCAAGATGGAGCGTCTTCAACTACCTTCAGGGAATCAACAGCATAAAGAAAGCTCTGCAAAAGGAAGGATTTACCCTCGTTGAGTTCCTCAGTCCGTGTCCGATAAGCTTTGGGAGGAGGAACAGAATGAAGACAGCCCCAGAACTGCTCAGATGGTATCAGAAGATAACAGTGCCCCTTGCCAAAGCCAAGAAAATGCCTCCAGAGGAGCTTGAAGGGAAGATAGTTATCGGCGAGTTTGCTGATAGAAACAGGCCAGGTTTAGCTCGAGAATATGAAGAATACAAGAAGAGGGCAAAGAAAATGATGGGGTGGGAGGAATGAGACGAGAAATACTTTTCAGCGGATTCGGTGGTCAGGGAGTCATCTTAGCGAGTGTCATAGTTGGAAGAGCGGCCACCGTCTACGAAGGACTTTATGCAGTTCAGACTCAAGCTTACGGCCCTGAATCAAGAGGAGGTGCAAGTAAAGCAGAAGTTGTCATTAGTGATGAGCCTATTGATTATCCCAAAGCTCTAAGCCCTGACTGTGCAGTGTTCTTCTCGCAGGAAGCCTATGATAAGTATCTCCGCCTCGTGAAGGAGGGGGGCATCGCGATAATCGAAAGTGACCTCATCCCTCATAGACGTCTCGATATGGAAAGAAAGCTCAGAGTTTATGCTCTCCCTCTGACGGAAATAGCAGAAAAGACGACTGGACTGAGCCTCACCATGAACATCCTGACAGTAGGACTGCTTACAAAGCTCTCCAATGTTCTGAGTGAGGATTCTATAGAAAAAGCTGTGCTGGATGCCGTTCCTAAGGGTACTGAAACCATAAATTTAAAAGCTCTTCGTAAGGGATTCGAACTTGGAGAGAAAGCTCTGAAGGGGAGCTTTAAGCCTTAATTCTTTTTTATTTTATTATGAAATAAGGAAAAATACCTCAGGTGGGTGCTTTCTTTCTCTGGATGTATTCGTCTATGGCTTTTGTAGCCTTCTTACCGTCTCCCATCGCTAAGATAACTGTTGCCTCTTCCCTTATCGCGTCACCACCCTCCCGGAGTGCTCGTCATCAGATTTTCATCAATTTTTATTGTTCCATGTTTTCCAACTTCAATGCCCGGCGTTGATTCCCAGATTCTCCTGTTCGGTTCCAGACCTATTGCTATGACCAAGGCTTTATCTTCAAAACTCTGAATTGAAATTGTGTAGTCTCATACCTCCTTCATCGCCTTCAGTGTCGCATAGTTCTCTGCTTGGCCACAGATGGCATTGGAAATAAAACGACGTTACCATACCTACGTTGAAGTTATCCCAGAGATCGAAAGTTGTCTTTCCATGCTTCCTGGTGAAATTTCATAGAACAACAAACTGCCTCGGTTTTCCATGCCTTGGCCACATGTGGTGCCTCAACTCCATAAAAAAGTTCCCTGATATCCAGCTCTTCTTTTGCTGTAATCCAGTACATCTTGACCACCTTAGGTTTAGATATGGATTTTTGAAACAAAAAGTTGAAAACCATCCAGCAAGTTGAGATAAGTTAGACAGCCACTTGATAGTTATAAACTGGAATTCATCAGACGCTCTCACAGGTTATCCTGACAGTATGGCAAGTTGGAATCAAAAATTTTATCAACAGACTTGCAGAAAAGAGAAATATGCTGATAAATGAAACTAAGAAGAGAGTCTGGCATGGAGAAGTTAGACTAGCGGATACTTTCTTCAAGCGTGCTGTTGGTTTAATGTTTAAACCGAGTATAGATTATGCTCTTGTGTTCTTATTGCCGGCAGAGACACGGATGAATGCGTCAATCCATATGTTTTTCATGTTCAAAAGTATAGATGTGATATTCCTCGACTCATCCCGAAAAGTTGTAGACTTTAAGCTTGCAAAGCCATGGCGTGTGTATGCTCCCTCAGAGGCTGCGAGGTATATTATCGAAGGGCCTGTTGGCATAATCCGGGCATTAAATGCTGAGGTGGGGGATGAAATCAGATGGGTTACAAGCAATAATGATAAAAAACCGGTTCCTTCTCCACTTGGAATTCCAAAAGACTTGAAATTTGGGCAGGCAAATAGCTCTATTGGGCTTTCTCAGGTAAAAACAAGTGGAGAGGAAAATTAAATCAGCTTTCTCAAGCTTTTCTTCCACCGCTGTTTAAACGTTCTGTAATTTCTTTGTGGTCTAAAAACTTTCTCTGTTTTGGATTCTTTCCATGCATTTATTGGATCTTCCCCCTCATCCACAGCCCGTGCTATCATAAACGTTCCACAGGCTGAACCGTTGAGTTCATGGGGCCTCATTATTTCCTTCCCTGACATATCTGCAATGAGCTGGAGGAATTCATCACTCTGCGAAAGTCCGCCGTCTGCAATGAGGCTCTTAACATTAAGTCCTGAGGCTTTTTCAAGGGCTTCAACAGTCTCACTGCATCTCATTGCAATACCCATTATAAGCGCCCGAATTATGTCTTCCCTCCTAGTCCCTCGGCTTATGTTGAGAAGTGCTCCTTTGAAATTGGGCTTATTGTATGGAGTTGATAGGCCAGCAAACGTCGGGATAAAGATTAGACCGCTCTGCTTTTCTTTTCCAAATGCCTTTTTAATCTCTGAATAATCTTCCATAAGTCCAGCATCAATGAGCCAGTCTACTGCTGAGCCAGATGCATTAACCATACCTTCAAGGAGATATAGGGTTTTACTCTTTGTTTTAAGAGCAACCATCGGATATATCGCAGGAGCGGCAGGTTTAGGCTTTTCTCCAACATTGATATCAATGAAAGTACCAGTTCCATGGGTCATTTTCATGCTTCCTTTCTCAACGCCAGCTCGATAAAGGGAGGCCTGTTGATCTGCTATAACCGTCAGAAGAGGCACATCATAATCCTTCAGACTGCCTACTGGAGTGTCGTTACTTAGGATTGATGGCAGGATTTTCTTTGGAATTCCAACTATATCCGTTATATTGTCACTCCATTTCATGTAAAACGGATCAAACAGCCCGGTAGCACTTGCGTTTGTATAATCGGTAACATGTTTTCCTGTCAGATTCCAGATAATCCACGTGTCCAGAGTGCCAAAAAGGGCCTCTCCTTCATTGATAGCCCTTTCAACCTCTGGAATGTTGTCCATGAGCCATCTTATCTGAAGAGAGGAGTGTGAAGTACCGAAACCGACGTGGGCCAAGCTTATAATGTATGCTCCTCTTTTTGTCTCGGCAATCTTTGGGATGAGTTTTGAGAAGGCATGGAATGTTTTTCCTAGAATCTTGCCAAAACGTACAAGGAATCTGCCTGATAACTCTTCAACAAGTGTTTCCGTCCTCGTGTCCTGCCATGTTATCATATTATGCAGGGGAGCTCCCTCTTTGTCCCAG
>JAMOPD010000328.1 GCA_027064745.1 Thermococcaceae archaeon | reverse complement strand
CTATCCGGAACAGGCTTAATCTTACCATAAACGAGTGCTAAGTCTCCAAGAACCTTCCTGCTCGCCGTCCACAGCTTTGTGGGATTTGTCAAATGCTTTGCTCCCCTCTCATGGACAACAACTTTTGCCTCAGGATGAAGCTCAATTAAATGTCCTATCCCCCCTGCATGGTCGAGGTGTATGTGGGTGAGCAGGACATATTCAACCCTCTTTATGCCCAGCTCATTGAGAGCTTCGTCTAAAAGTTGAACAGTATTTGCTGGGCCCACATCCACCAGTAAAGCCCGATCATCTTCTTTTAGCACCCATGAGCCAATGAAGTGCCTAAAACCTTCTATTTTTTGAGGAAGGTCAATGAGGTAAAGATCATCGAATCTGAATATCATGACTTTCACCAAGTTAGGTCTCAGGAAGAAGAAATAAAAGTTTGATGTTGCCCCATCTCCCTCGCAGCATGTTAAGGTTTTAATCTTTGTTTTGTTTTTCCTGCCACAGTAACAAGGCTGTCTCTTCCCTTTTTCCCCATAAAGAACAGGACTACGATTATATCATCCTTTGTTAGTATGCCCTTGTTATTTTTGGCAATAAACAAGCTGAAGAGTGCCCCTATTATCACTCCCCCAAACCACAGGAGTATTATCAAGTTAATCCCATTCAGCATTGCAGAGATGACTTTATATGACAATGCAAATGAGAATATCAAGAGGCTCTCTAATAAGAGAGAAAGCTGGACAACCTTCCCAGCCGCTTCAAGGATTCGACTATCCGATGTGTATTCTCTGATAATCTTCATGTCATGTATCCCGTAAATCAGAGTTTTACTAACATTTCCACCACTCCTAAAAGCTAAAAATGCCAATATTGCTCCAATAAGAGTCATATCTTTAATCCGCCAAAAAGCCCAGATGCCTATGATAATCCAAAGTAGCGTGAAAAATTTCTCATATGCCTTTTTCTCATTTTCAGGAAGTTCAATTCTGAGAGTTTTTCTCGTTGCTGTTCCAAAAATTTTTGTCCCTAAACGATTTAAGGTTAAAAGGATATTTATCAGTAAAAACACAGCAAGCAGTAAAAAACTAAGTATTTCCCGTATCATAAAATATCAACCTCATCGAGCTTTTTTCTTTTAACCAGAGGAGCAACATCACGAGAGACCTTATAAACATTGTAAAGTGTCAGGGCATCCATTTTCTTGAGCTGGACAAGTAGGCAACCACTTATCCTAACATCTATGTATTTTTTTGCTTCCATCGCAGTTTTTAACAACTCCCTAATGCTTTCAGCTCTCTCAAAGTCTAAACCAGCTTTTCTGAACCTTTCCTCATTGAGCTGGTGAATAGTGAGGGGCTGGAGCATCATTTCATCAATACCAAGCGATGAAGCAAGTTCGGCAATTTTTGGGATTTCTTCATCATTTATACCTGGCATGAAGACAGTTCTCACGACTGAACGAGCGGATTTATCCATCCCAACTATCCTGAGAGCTTCTACAACCTTTTCAAATGTA
>JAMOPD010000327.1 GCA_027064745.1 Thermococcaceae archaeon | reverse complement strand
TGCTTTGGGACTGTCCTTAGAGTGTGCGTTTAAAGCTCTAAGAAGGATCCAGAAAAACCTCCTCTGGTCATTCGCCTTTATTGCATTCAGCAGATCAAAAACAAGTTTCTGCCTGTAGTTTTCTGAACCAGCCTTTCCCAAAACCTCAGAGGTAATATCCCTAATCTTCCGAACTTTCTCCTCCAGAACCGGCATATAAACCCCCTCCAACAAGACCAACAAGGAGTGCAAGAGCAAAATCCTCCCAAGCTGAATCGTTTAGAAGAATTCTGTTGATAAGATAGCTCGTTAGATATTTGACAGTCTCTTTCTCTTTTGCCTGAGTTAAGGCTTTCAGGAAAATGTTCATAAAGGCGTTCCTGTTATGCTTCCTCAGTGCCGAAAAGAGCGGATGAATGTATCTCTTCCCCTCTTCGCCGAGAGCCCTAGAGATGTTAAGCCTTGCAAGGTTCATCCTCTCATAGAACTCTTGGATGTCCTGAACGACTCTATCAGGACTTTCAAAGACCGGTTTGAAGATTAACCTGCATTTTGCTTGTTCTTTTAGCTTCGCATCAACTGCTAGAGCATAAAGGAGCGTTCTCGAATTTGCAGTAGAGCCAGTCTTTATAGCAAACCAAAGGTGCATCTGAACGAGGGGATATAGAGGCTTTTGCTTAAGGAACTCTTCAAGGAGCCATTTCCAGCTATCTCCAATTCCTATTGATGTATTTAGAGCATCCCTAATTGTGTCATCAAGAAGTATTGACGCGTGGAGCTTTGGAATGCCTATGTATTCAACATTCTTCAATTTTTGATTTTCTATATCTTCAAACTCCACAAGGTATAAGTTTTCTAGGGAGAATCTTGCCTTTGTCTCAATGAGCTCGTCAATAATAGCAGACCATGTCATTCTGAACAAGGATAAATGTTCTCCCCTTGTGGATTCGATGTAGACTTTCAGCCTTTTGTTGATGCCATAGCACGTCTCCAAATTTGGAATGTATATCATCACATAGCTTCCCACCACATACTGAAAGGCGTTGGAGAAAGACAAAAACACAATGTATGGGGGCATACTTTGGGGAAGGATGCCTTTCAATTGGAGAGTGCTGAGGGGCTTTGTATAGCTGACGTTGGGAAACTCAACTGGAGAGTGGAGAAATGGATTTATCGTTGAATCTGGTCTAATTTCATAAGTAGGTTCTTTCCCTTTCTTTATCTTTCTCAGCTTTTCTCTGTCCTCTTTCAAAAGCCAGAAAAGGTATTTGTAAGATGTTCCTAAATCTTTCTTCGGATTGTAGAGAAAGAAGTTTCTGTGATCTTTTGGCAGTTGTAAGTCAAAGTTGGGTATTGCTTTTGAGATTATGTCAACAACATTCTGAAAATCGTTGGTAGAGTCTTCAATGATTAAGTCAAGAGAGGCCTCAATTGTCTGTCTGAAGGAATCCCTATCTCTTATGAATTCCTCTTTTGTAACCTCAATTTTCTTGGTAGCCTCCTGAAGCTTGGTCTCTATCCCCCTAAGCTTTTTCTTGGTTTTTAGGATGCCCTTTTCAATCTTTTTATATTCCGCTTTTGTATTTGTAGTCTTTAGTTTCATCTCAAGTTCTTTAAGTGTCTTTTTCTCAGATTCCTGTTTTTCTTTCAGTTTGAACACTTCATTTCTGGCATTACGGAAATCCTTTAGGAATTTGTGATATCTCGAATGGTAGAAGAGATATGCAAACGGAAAATACCCATAATAAACCTTCTCCGGTTCCTCTCTGAGCCTTCTCTGAAGCTCTTTCAAATCCCAGCCATAAATGTCTTCCATCAAATTCACAAATCCTAAAATCCCAGCATCAATGAACCAATTTCCAGTAAATCGAAGCGGTTCATTCATTTCTCCGCCTCCTATCAACCTTCACCATCCCAAATCCTAGAGAGTTCTTCTCCCCGAAGCCGACAAGATAACCAGCTCTAATCAGTTCATCATCCCCATAAGCTTTGAACACCATGTGCCAAGCCCTCTGGAAAATACCAGGCTTCACCTCGAAGCGCTTGGGTTTTACATTCAGCACTTCAATTTCAAAATCCTCCGGAGGCTTTTTACCATAGATCAGTAGATACTTCCCCTTCAGGTTCTCCCTCAGATTCTCATAGAACTTTGGTTCATCTGGCCCCAAATCGTAACGCTTCAGCTTTCCAAACTGGGGCTTTAAAGTAGTGACTGCTATTGGAGAGAGCGTTGAGTATCTCCTTCCATTAAATGAAACTGGCTCTGGTAAGGCTTTAACCGTCTCAACGTAAAATCTCTCACCCCAAAGCTGAACTTCCGGCTCCTGCAAAAGACCCCCTATGAAAGCCTCGGCTATCTCTGGAACAGCTGTTGAAAAGTAGAAGAAAGCCTCTTTCCTACCAATGAAGTATTCACTGTTGCCATTTATCCTATGCCGCTCTTTAGTCATGAAGAGCGAGAAAGTGAAGAGCTTGGGAGTCTTTGGTTTGTGCAGAGATAAGCTCAGCCCTGGATCCATGCGCTGAATTCTTCGATATATCAAGCCCTGCAAATAATACAGATGGTTATACGGAACCTTAAACTCCCCACCGTCATTCCGAAGTCGGATTAAAAATCTCATTGCACCCCACCATATGATGAAACAGTAATATGGATATATTTTGCAGTGAAATGATATAAATCTTTCTGTTATTCCAACTTTAATTAGTTAAGACATTTGCACATATCTGAACAGCAGTAAGAGAACATCAATTTTATAACCTTTCAGATTCTAATAACTTCTATGAATCGCGAAGCTCTCGGAACGCTTTTAGCCATTGCTGGAGCTTTCCTATACGGTCTCGAACCTGTTGTAATAAAAGCAAATCCTTCAAACCCCCTGAGCTTTGCAGCCTTCTCAGCTCTGTTTGCCTCCCTGATTCTCTGGATTCTCCTGATAGTGAGCTTCAGATGGGTGGAGATCAGGGAGAATCCCTCTCCTCTGAAAAAAGCTTTTCTGATGGGTTTCTTCGGAACGGCTTTGGCTTATATCTCCTACTCCTACGGAGCACGGCTCAGCACGGCTATAAATGCCTCCCTGATAACGAGAAGTGAGGTTCTCTTCTCGTTCCTGCTCTCATGGGTCTTTCTCAGAGAAAAAATAACAAAGAAACTCATTTCCTATGCCATTATAATTCTTCTTGGCTTGGTTCTCGTTATAACGCAGGGGAGAGCTATTGAGCCCCATCTTGGTGATCTTCTTCTCCTCCTTGTCCCTCTCTTCTGGCAGAGCGGCCATGTCATTGCAAAACGCCTTCCATACAGCCCTTATACAATAGCTACTCTAAGGAACACATTCGGCTTTCTTATTCTCCTCCCCTTTGTGCTCTTAACCGGGATGGAATTTTCGAGGCTTGCCTTAGCCGAGGGAATCATAATAGCACTCGGTCAGGTCATATGGTACAAGTCCATAAAGCTCATAAACCTTTCAAAGGCGACGGCGATAATAACCCCGGCTCCAGCGGTTGCCATAGCTCTGGGAATAGTTCTTGGAGAGAGCTTCACGGTATATCATGCCACAGGTTTCATCCTTATAACCCTAGGAACACTCGGGGCGGCAGGAATAAAAAGTGAAAATAATGCTAAAACCTGATCAGAGCCCACAGAAAACGGAGAATATCTTCAAATCTGAAATGACCAGTTTCAACGCCGTAAATCATTGAAACCGGCACTTCCTTAACCCTAGCTCCCTTCCTGACGGCCTTTATCAGCATCTCTGTCTCAACCTCATAGCGTTTTGTCTCTATCTCTGGCATAAACTCCCTCCGGATTGCCCTGAATCCACTCTGCGTGTCGTAGACATAGGTTCCAAGCTTCAGCCTCAGGAGTCTTGTTGTGATTATGTTGCTCAGCCTCCGGTAGAGAGGCCTCTTTTCCTGAGCCTTGATCCTTCGGGCACCTATTACAAAATCAGCCTCACCATTCACTATCGGCTTCACGAGCTTTATTATCTCCTCCGGCCTGTGCTGGCCGTCCGCGTCCATGAAGACAATTATATCCCCCTCTGACTTCTCGATTCCCGCCCTCATCGCTGCCCCTTTCCCCTGATTCCGCTCCAGCCTGATGGCATTAACACCGTAGGATTTTGCTACTTCGTAGGTGTTATCCGTGCTCCCGTCATCGACAACAATAACCTCATCAACAAAATCCGGGATTTTTGAAAGGACATTACCTATTCTCCCCACCTCGTTGTAGGCTGGAATTATGACCGTTATTCTATAACCATTCAGCATCCTTATTCAGCCTCTCCATTTCTTTCAGATCTGTTCAGCCGCTCCATTGCTCTTCTCTTCTTTTTCTCGAATTCCTCTTTATCGAGGAACTCCCAGTAGTGATCCTGTCCCGGGAACTTTTTCTCCTTCACATCGTTTCTATACTCCTCAAGGGCAAGCTGAATCATGCTTTTAAGGTCAGCATACTTCTTTACAAATGGCGGCGTGCTTTCATAGATGCCGAGGAGGTCATGCCAGACTAAGACCTGACCGTCAACATATGGCCCGGAACCTATCCCTATCGTTGGGATTGAAACTTCCTCCGTTACGAGCTTAGCCACATCTGAAAGCGTGAATTCGATAACGAGGGCAAATGCCCCGGCTTTTTCAAGAGCTTTTGCATCGCGCAGGATTTCTTCAATTTCTTCCTCAGTCTCCCCCATAAGTCTGTATCCACCCAGACGGAGGTAGCGTTGTGGAGTCAAACCCGTGTGCCCCATGACAGGAATCCCCATGCGCACGAGCTTTTTGACGAGTTCATAGTGATCAGCGCCTCCTTCAATCTTTACAGCATCTGCTCCTGCCTGAATTAGCTTGACAGCGTTTCTCACGCCCTCATCTAGACTTATCTCATAGCTCCCAAAAGGCATGTCCGCTAAAACTAGAGCCCTTTTAACGGCCTTAGCCACAGCTCTTGTGTGATAAACCATCTGATCCATGGAGACGTTCAGTGTGCTCTCGTCTCCATAAACAACCATTCCAAGGGAGTCGCCAATAAAAACTATGTCCATCCCAGCTTTATCCGCTATAAGTGCGGAAGGATAATCATAAGCCGTCACCATGACAATTTTTTCTTTCCCCTTCATCTCGATTATTTTTCGCGGAGTTATTTCCCTCATGCAATCACCAAGATTGTTTTGTCCGTCCTCTAATTAATAGTTTCGATGGATTTATATACCTAAGTCGGTAAATACCTACAGGTGGTAGCATGGGTAAGGTAAAGACCAGCGTGTATATTGATGAAGAACTCTGGAAAGAATTCAAGGAGCTCGCCAGAAGAGAGAGAAATGAGGTTAGCAAGCTCCTTGAGGAGGCTCTTATGAACTATCTCATAGGAGATGTGTTGGGAGAGATAGATGACTCCAACATTCCAATATGGTTCGACCCTCTGAAGGTGAAGGGAGAAAAAAGCGAAAACATACTAAGGGAGATGCGCTATGAACGGGAAAAAAGCATATCTGGACAGTAGTGTGATTCTCAAACGTTATCTTTTGGAAGATGGCAGCGAAACCGCTAAAACCCTGTTTCAGAATGCTTATAGGGGGAAACTACGTATTGTTTTTAGTTTCTGGAACATTGGAGAAGTTTTGGGAGTATTCAACAGAAAGTTCCGCAGGGGGGAGATGGACAGAAGGGAATATGATTTCCTAAGAAACGGTTTCCTAGGAGAAGTCAAACGTTTATCAGCACTTGATGTACTTAAAATTGTCCCTGTTCATTCTATTCTCCTCGCAGAATCCTGGAAGCTAATTGAAGAACACCACCTCTACCAAGCAGATGCTCTTCAAGTAGTTTCAGCTAGGCATGCCAGCGTTGATGAGTTTTATACTTCCAATAAACAGCTCCATAAGATAGCATTGAAAGAAGGCCTGAATTCAAGGTTGGTGGGGTGAGAGAGTGAGAACATGGGAGCACTATGAACACACTGCAGACATTGGAATCAGAGGATATGGTGATACCCTTGAGGAAGCATTTGAGGCCGTAGCGTTAGCGCTCTTTGATGTAATGATTGATGTGAGAGAGATCGAGCCTCATGAATGCAGAGAGATTGAAGTCGAAGCTGAGGACCTTGAGGCCCTGCTCTACAGCTTCCTCGAAGAGCTTCTCGTTTTGCATGATGTTGAAGGGCTTGTCTTTGGCGACTTCGAAGTTAAAATCGAGAGAAGCAGGGATGGCTACAGACTGAGAGTAAAAGCCTGTGGAGAACCTTTAAGCGAAAAACACAAACCGAAGGAGGAGGTAAAGGCGATAACATATCACGACATGAAGATAAAGCAGCTTGAAGATGGAAACTGGATGGTCCAGCTGGTGCCCGACATATGAGGTGGTTTAATGAGCGCACGAGACACGGTTCGAGAGCTCAACTCCCATTTTTATGAGCGCTACTCACAGATAGATGATTCTGATGAGTTCTGGGAATTCATGCTGAAGCCCCTGAGGCAGAGCATACGGATAAACACTCTAAAAGCAGAGCTTGAATATGTAAGAAAAAGGCTTGAGGAGCGATTTGAGCTGAAGCCTGTTCCATGGGCAAAGGAGGGGTTCTTCATCAATGCTGATAACCTCGCGAGGATTCCAGAGCACAGTCTTGGCGTTATATTCGGTCAGGAGGCGAGCTCTATGATACCGCCCATTGTCCTCGATCCAAAACCCGGTGAGCTGGTTCTTGACATGGCCGCAGCTCCCGGCTCCAAGACAGGGCAGATTGCCCAATATATGGAAAATGAAGGATGTTTAATTGCAAACGATATGAAAAAAGGGCGCGTAAATGTCCTCATAGCCAACTTAAACAAAATGGGAGTGCTGAATGCACGGGTTACGATAAAGGACGGCCGCTACTTCGGCAGATTTGAGAATACTTTTGATAGAATCCTCCTTGATGCGCCATGTTCAAGTGTTGGAATGATAAGGAAGAGCTTCAAGTTCCTGAAAGAGTGGCAGCTCAAAACAGCTCTGAGATATTCAAATATTCAGAAAAGGCTCATACTTGCCGCTTATAAAGCGTTAAAGGCTGGTGGAGTACTGGTTTATTCAACATGCACGATTGATCCAATTGAAAACGAGGAGGTCATTGATTACCTCCTGAGGAAAACTGATGCAAGGATAGAGCGGATTAATCTCCCACTTAGATCAAGCGAGCCTGTTCTTGAGTTTGAGGGAAAGAAATATTCGGAGGAGGTGAGAAAATGCCTCAGGCTGCATCCCCAGAACAACGACAGCGAAGCATTCTTCATAACGAAGATAGTGAAACCGTGAGGAGGGCATTGATAGAGCAGTTTGGCTATGCTCCTGACCTGGTGTATGAAATCAGGGGAAGCAGAAAGATATACGCATACAAACCCTGCAGCTTTGATCCCAAAGTTCGAACGGATAAGGGAATATACTTCGGCCGAATTGAGGCTGATGGGATAAGACTCAGCATAGAAGGGGCATTCTTGGTTGGGCCGAAAGCTAAGAAAAATATTATTGAAATCAATGAAGAGAGAGCACTCCGCTATTTAAGTGGAGAAAACATTGATGTTGACGCCGAACTTGAAGGGTGGGTTATCCTGAAATGGGGGCAGTATTATCTCGGAACCGGTAAAGTAAAGAATGGAAAGGTCTATAATTATGTGCCAAAGGAAAGGAGGATCAAGGTTTAAATAACTTTAGGATAATCTAAATTGAGGTGAGAGGATGGTTCCGCTGAAGAGGATAGATAGGATAAGATGGGAGATACCAAAGTTTGACAGGCGGATGAGAGTCCCAGGCAGGGTATATGCGGATGATGTTCTAATTGAGAAAATGCGGGGAGACAGAACCCTTGAGCAGGCCGCTAACGTTGCCATGCTCCCTGGGATATATAAGTACTCCATCGTAATGCCCGACGGTCATCAGGGTTACGGCTTTCCAATTGGTGGGGTGGCGGCTTTTGACGCCAGAGAAGGTATAATAAGCCCTGGAGGCGTCGGATACGACATTAACTGCCTTGCTCCGGGCTCAAAAGTCCTCACGGAGCACGGATACTGGGTTAGGGTTGAGGAGATGCCCGGGAAGTTCAAGCTCCAGGGGCTGAGGGTCTACGACGTTGACGAGGGACACAACGATTTCTCGGAGGTCGCCTTCGTTGCCGAGAGGAACGTCGAGGAGAACGAGCTCGCGGTGAGAATCGTTACAGAGTTAGGAAAGGTCATCGAGGGCAGTGAAGACCACCCGGTTCTAACCCCTCAGGGCTACGTTTA
>JAMOPD010000326.1 GCA_027064745.1 Thermococcaceae archaeon | reverse complement strand
ATGTGCTTGAGCATCATTACCAATCCAGCGAAAACAAAACCAAAGCCCAAGAAGGCTAAGAAAGACAGAAGTAAAATCGGCAGAGATCTTAGTAAAATGGAGAGGGTTAAAGAAATATTGAATATCAAAACTCCAAATGCAAAGACTATCATCATCAAAACCGAATCCATGAGAAGCCAACTTAAAGCTAAGCCAAGCAAAAGCTCGGTGATTCTTATTGGAGATGCTATGTTGGTTTCAAAAGTTCCCCTCTGGAGTTCTCTTCTGATTCCCCAAACGTAAGCCTCCATCGGAGAAACAGAAAGCCACCACAGAACGTATCCTACCAGTGCATAGGTTGGATAATCCCCAATTCCAGCTGAAGAAGCTAAAAGCTGAGAATATCTTCCTCCAAGGACTGCCTGCCCAAAGAATACAAACTGAAGAAGGAAAACAATGCCAACTAAGATCGCACTGAAAACCCTTAATGGGTAACGGAAGAACATTCTAAGCTCTTTCTCGATTATCGCAATGAGAGGCATTTTAATCCCTCAGTGCTCTACCAGTGAGTTTTATGAATACATCTTCCAAGGTAGGCTCCTTTTGTTCAACACTTAAAATTCTCACACCGCTCTTTACCAAAAGTTCAACAACTTTTGGCAAATCTTCTTCGGTAATCTGACCTCTAAGTGTTGTTATTCCTCTCTCGGTATCTTCCTTTACAACGACAAGTCTCCAAGGGAAATTTTTCATCTTTTGAAGTGAAAAATCTCTAACCCTTATTTCAACAATATCCTCCCCCTTTACGAGCTTTTTCAAGCCTTCTGGGGAATCAAGGGCAATTATCCTCCCCTGATCAATTATTGCAATTCTGTCGCAGAGCTCTTCAGCCTCAGCCATATAGTGTGTTGTTAAAAGAACGGTCTTTTCTTGTTCATCAACAAGCTTTCTTATGAATTCTCGCACAAAAACTGCACTTTGGACGTCGAGTCCTAAAGTAGGCTCGTCAAGAAAGAGAACCTCTGGGTCATTTATCAGGGCTTTTGCTATGGCCAACCTCTGTTTCATTCCTCGAGAGTAATTCATCACCAAATCATCTTTTCTATCCCAAAGCCCAACGAGTTTCAAAAGACTTTCAATTCGCTCTTTCTCTTCACTCTTGGAAACGTAGTAAATCCTTGCAAAATATTTCAAGTTCTCATATGCCGATAAACGCCAATATAAGGTTCTCTCACCCTCGGCAACCAAATTAATCCTTTTCCTAATCTCTCTCGCATCTTTTCTAATATCAAACCCAAGAATTTTTGCCGTTCCTCCGCTTGGCTCAAGAAGAGTCGTGAGTATCTTAATCGTGGTGGTTTTTCCTGCCCCATTGGGTCCTAAAAGCCCAAAGAGTTCCCCTCTTTTAACTTTAAAACTGATACCCCTAACAGCCTCAACCCACTCAACTTTTCTAAATGGCAGCGGTATTTTCTTGGGATAACTTTTTCTGAGTTCACTGACTTCAATTGCATACATTTTACTCCCCTTAATTT
>JAMOPD010000325.1 GCA_027064745.1 Thermococcaceae archaeon | reverse complement strand
CAGTGAAATAGCAACCATCTATCAAACTCATCCATATCCTGCCATCTGTAGAACAAATCCGATTGAAAACGCATAACGTTGAATTTACTTCTGACAAAGTCGTAAAAGTTAGTGTACTTTCCTTTTAGGAGTTGTTCTAATAAGTTCTTCCAAAATTCTTTCTCATCTTCGTGATACTGAACGGGAATATTTAAATTGAGAATTTTCTCAGCTAACTCTTTGTAATCTTTGACACAGCTTACGCAGACCTTTCCAGTAGCGTGAGGTGTTCTCTCAAAGAGAACTTCGGAATACATTAAAAGCTTACGAGGAATCTCACCACTTTCCCAAATCTCGAAGTATCTCTTTAAGTCTGGAACGATATTTATAGATTTACATGTCTGTGAAATTTCTAAGAAACTCGTATCTTTAGTTATCCAAACTTCGATTGAGTGATCTCCTAGAATTCTTTCACATTCCTCCAAAACAACGATGGCTGGATATTTCCTTATGCCAATATCCGGATAGGTGTTCCAGATCTTGAAGAAGTAACTCTCTACACCATAGAGAGGAATATAAATTCTTCCGTTCTTCATTGGGGCTATCTCAAAACTCGCTATTTTGTGAATTATAGGAGTATAATCTTCGCCAAATCTCATCAGTTCGCTAAACGGTATTAAGAGAATTCTTTTACCTTGCTTGGCTTCTTCGATAGCTTTAGAGATTGCCGAATTTACATCTGGGTAAGTGTCTACTCCTTTACAAAAGCTTGAGAGTTTTACGACTACATCAGTAAAACTCTTTAAAAAATCAAGTACTTCCTTCCAAAGATGTAAATTCTCAACAATGATGAACCTCGCAGGATATCTTGCGTAGTCTGTACTACTTGCTTCGTTCTCAACCTCTCTTTTAAATTCTGACATCGTCAGTTCCTTAAATTTACGCTTCATTCTTTCTCAGCCTCTTTGATCAACTGAGCGACCTGAAGTCCAAATCTTGGGTCATCTAACAATTTCATCAAGAGAGACTTCAATGATCTTTCGTCTAATCTTTCAATGTACGATACTAACCTGTTGTAGAACAAGATTCTATACTTTTCAGACCTCCACTTTTCGAATTTATCCCTAATTGATTTTTCTGTCCACCTTTCAACCTCAGTTCCGAGCTTTTCTCTTAAGTAGGCTATGAAGTCAATGAGATCACTTTCTTCGAAGACGCCTTCTATCCATTCCTTATCTAAGAATGCTTTAAGTGCTCTCTTAGATGTATCAGGTGAATTCAGAGTTTCAAGAATGCTTCTGTTTTCTTTAATCTCTTTTAAGAGCGTTCTTAGGTCGTTTTCTGAAAGCTTATCTACGTTCATGAGGTCATTAAAGAAGTAGTCGATACTTCTTTTCTCTGTCTTGAATTTGTTAAATTCAGGTAGATACTTTATCAGAACTACGGGCATGGTTCGTTCACGTAAGAATGATAGGATATCACTCGTTCCTACAATCTCCTCAAGCTCTTCCCTTATCTCTTTTCTTAACAATCTAATTCTAAGATTCTTAAGTGTACTTTTGACTATCCCTATGAGATCACGTTCTGAAATCTTTGGTTTTTCGGAAATCTTCTTTAAAACTTCATTTCGTATTGCATCTAACTCCTCTTCAGATATTTCTTCCTTCTCTAAGTTCTTGGTTATCCAGTTTTCAATAGCGATGTCTCTTTCTTTAAAGATTTTTGTAAGTTTATCTTCGTGCAACTTCAACGAAGTTAGTAGTGAACTTAAGTCAAAGTCTGACAATTCAGGTTGATCAATGTTAAGAAGTTCTTCTAGCTTTGCCATAATATCTTCGACTTCTTCATAAGTTTCGGGGTGGTTCTTATATAGCCACAGTGGTAAGACTTTGCCTTCTCCAATGCTCTTCTCCACGGCTCTCTTCAAATCGTCTACAAAGTAACACTTCTCAATGCCCATGATTTTTGAGGTGAGAGTTGAAAGTTCGAATTCGTCAACCATTCTACTTAATACATTCCTAACCTTCTCTTCACTCCAGTAACAGGTCTCCTCTTGCATCCTGACTCTAAGTTTGCGGTCTATGACATCTAAGGAAAGATCTTCAGGTTTTTGTGAAAGTTTTTCAAAGAAGTGTTCCAAAACGAAGTTTCTGAATCCTGATTTAAATTTTTCATGATAAGCGATTTTTTCGAGCTTTTCGAATAGTATTGTCTGCTCACGATCATCTAAACATTCAATTGACTTTGAGAGCTGTTTTATCAATTCGTTTTGAGTTTCAATACCTTTAGATTCATCAATTGGAGTCTTCACAATCGTATCAAGAATGTCTATTACCAGTGTTAAAGCTTCAGCGAGTTCACCGTGAATAAGTTTGGCATCAGGAGTATATTTCAATGTCCACAGAGGATACTTGTATTCTACCTTGATCTTATTTCTTAAGGTTACTACTGCGTCCCTTGGAGTTTTAGCTTCGTTTTTATCCAGTTTGAAAATACGTTGCACTACTGAACAGAATTCTCTCTGTTCTTGACTAAGTCTATGAAGTTTCCATCTCCTCGTACCCTTAATAGTTTCGAAAATGTAGTTGACCATCCCATCTGGAGTTACTTCCACTTCAGTACCACGATCATCGGTAGCAAAGTAACCCTTTGAGTACTCTTTCATTAGCACAGCAAACGCAAAGCATCCAACAGGTACATCGTACAGCCCGAAAGGAGGTTTTTGGAGTGTTTTCCAAACCTCATCAAGATCTATAACTTCGCTTGTCTCAAATTTTTTAATGACTTCTTCTCTCATCTTACACAATGGATGGTTCTTCTTTGCTTGGACGACAGCTTCGATAAAGTTCCCCTCTTCGTCGAGTATTCCATCTTCCAGATGGAACTTCCTACGAAGAGGTTCTAACGACCTTTGCGATATAATCTTAAGGTTTAGCCCCGCTTTGATTGCACTCTTGTTAAGATTTTTGTTACGCCAGAGTGGATCATTCCTTATTAGCTTATCCAAGCTATAGGGGAAGATTTTCTCGACTATTTTTTCAAAGAACTTTCTTAGACCTTCAATCTGGAATATGTACTCTTCTTTGATTAACGCTAACTCCCAGTCCAAGTTGATGTTTATGACCGCATAAAACTCGCCTCTTCTAATTCTACTCTTCCACTGCTCTACGATTGCCTTAACTTGATTTTCGTGGTACTCAGCATCACTATACCTGTTGGCATTCCTAAAGTAATGTTCGTATGCCCAATTTTCCAGTATTGACTCCCAATTAGATTCACCAAGTTCAGAACGTGAGATAACGAACAGTGTATTTGGATATTTAGTTGCTAAATCTTCTACCTTTTTCTTTAAATCGTCGAATCTTTCTAACTTCTTCATCAAAACTAAAACGATACCTATTTTGTAGTCTTCTACGCTTATCCTTGGTAGATGTCCCTTGAAAATGTCTTCGGATGACACTAGAAATATTTTGGCTCTTCTATGGATATCCTCGCTTTTTATCAATTCTTCACCCAGATCTCTTACAAATTTCGTGAAATCAGGCAAAGTACTCTTGATCTTTTCAATTTCTCTTATGTCTACATCGTGTGTAGGTCTCAGAACTTCGATATCTTCTCGTGATTTAAGCAATCTTACAGTTTTCTTTTTCTCTAAGTTGTTCAAAATGGTCTCAAGTTTTCTATAAACGGGAGTACCACTGAAGGCGAGTTTTAAAGTCGAAAGTGTGGGTTTTATAAATTTTGTATATCCTACCTTTTCACTCAAGGCGAAGAGTAACATGATTGCTTTAAATACTCTTTTCTCGTCTTCATCATCTAGGTGTTCCCTCCAATGATCCCAATAGTTAACTAAGTGGATTACTTCCGGATGTAATTCTCGCACATCAATGTTATAAACGAAGAAGTAATCCCAAAGAAAGTCAGGTGTTAAGAAATAGTAGTTGTCAGTTGGATACTCCTTCAGGAATGATATGAATGCAGACATTTCTTCAGACTTAAGGAATTTGAACAGCGTTCTGTTAGTTGAACCAAAGTACTCCACAATTCTAGATGCTAAGAAGGCTGAATACGGATGTATTGGTAGTATACGTTTAAAATCTTCTAAAGTCACATCTACCTCATGCTCAAGCAGTGCTGTGATTTCATCCTCGAACGAAAAGTGATTCGTTGCAAGAAACCATATATCTTCGGTTTTGTTCTCCCAATAGTCATTTTTGGGACGAATAACTTGGGAGATCAGCTTGTAGACTGTAATAGTTTCCATCCTATAGGGAACATAATGAAATCTATCCTTTAACTTACCTATATCCTCCCTAAGAGTCTGAGCCCAGTGTTCGGGCGCCCTGTGAGTAACTATGAGAAGGTAAAATGGAACTTTTTGAGTTAAATGAGCAAGTTCTTGAAGAGTACCAATGGGAGCATCAGATTTAAAGAAATCTGAGAATTCATCCCATATAAACAGTATTTTCGAGACAACCTTTTGGTCTATCAGGTTCTCTATCCAGGTCTTAAGCCTATCTGCATTCATGCTTGAGCCTGAAGGTAGGATACCTTCATCGAAGAGTATATCAATTAGTTTGCAAGCGAATTCCAAGTCTCCTTTGTCAAGTCTATCCTTGATGTCCTCAACGGAAGAAACTTCTATGAGTTTACTTCTATGCTTGCTTATCAACTGATCCCAGCTTATTATTGAGTCATCCAGCCTCTCTTTCAGGAATTGAATGTCCGTTTTTGTTGGAACATATGTTGAACCGATTCTCTTAAGATAATTTAAGTATGCCTCGTATATAGCCTGCTGAACCTCTAGGAGGAGTTTTAAACTTGTATTCACATGCCCCGCTCCACTTTTAAAGACAACTAGTATGTTTTGTTTTCTCAAAGCTCGTATCTTGTCTGCTAGTTCCCTCGGTAGCTTCTTTAAGTAGTCTTCAACCTCCTTATCGTCATCTTCTAGTAGGTGTTTGAGGACAAAGACAGCATGAGTTTTTCCAGTTCCATACGATCCAAAAAGCCAGATTGACTTTTTATCTTCTGGTCGTTCTCTATTTAGAGCTCTTATAACGGTATCAAGGAACTTTATGAAATCTTCGTGAGGTATGAAAGACTTCCACAGGTGTTTATATTCCTTATCAATTTCTTGGTTGAATACAGGTTGAAATTCCTTGTCTATATCGAGATATTCGCAATATTTCCACGTCATACCTCATTCGTAAGGTTATGAGGAAATTATATAAAGAACTTTTCGGTTGAATGATAACCATCTTGTCTTCAGGCATGAACTATCTTATGGATAAAGTTCGGTTAGTTCTGCAATTACACTCTTCAACGCATAGGTAGGAATTCCTAAAAGATAAACATCGGAAATTTGAAACTTCAGTTGTAGCGAGACAACTTTCTTCAGAATGAACTCCTTTTAATTATAGGAACTTCAACTTCAAGTCCTTCCTAATTCCAAATGGTTTGCATTTTTCTTACTATACGTGTTATTAAATTCTTTTCTCCTTAAGATGTAATTTCAGGACATCTAAACTGTTCTTACCTGGATTCAGGGAAATATTGTCGAGATCTGCAGTAATCTCAACTGCGATCCACTCCTTACCATACCTTTCCTGCAATCCTCTTAAAGCTCGTTCAAGTAGTTCTCTCGGTATTCCAAAAAGCTTGAATGGACCCTCATTAGTCGATTCGTCGTAGAGGTAACTTATGGAGAAGTACTCTGTTCCTTCCAATTCCTTTAATCTGTAAAGGGAGTATAGGATTATATCTAGATCTATCTTCAGCTCTTTTTCGTGTATGAATCCCCTCTTCTCGATCTTAACAACTCTCTTTTCCCTGTGAACGACACCAAGTTTAAGCTCAGAACCAATGGGAGATTTACTGAAGAGTTCAATCAAGGACTGTAAACCGTTCTTCCTTGTTGCAATACTTAGATTATCGCCCATCAACCCCAAGAGTTCGTCTCTTGAATATGTCTTTCCCCACTCAAGTTCTGAAACATACCATGAGATTAGACTCGAATTTCTTGCTAAATTAGTCCAAATAACCGCCCACGTAAAGGTATCGTCCACTCCTATTTCCCTCAACAACTTACCAGTCTCAGTTAGAGTGAAGCCCTTACTCCTGCCAGTGATTATCTCCGCATCTACAAGCCATCTTCTCATAGCTTCAAACTGAACTGGTCCTAAGCTGTTTTCAGTCCACCACTTATCAGGATCTTCGAAAAACTCTTCAAGCCACTCCTTCCTAATTCCAAAATGTTTATAATTACCAATCTTCTTTATATTCATACTCTTACCCCCTAACCGAACTTTGAGTGAATCCGCAACCAAACAACCCCTATCGACAACCCTCAAACAGCGATGGCAGTGAACACAGTTTTCGGTTATTACCTTAACCAAACCGTTGTTGAAAATTATCGCTCCATGTGGACACTCAACTTCACAAACACCGCAGGCAACGCAGTATGCGGACTTAGAAGCTACAAGCTTTAAAACGTTCAAGAGTCTCTGATCC
>JAMOPD010000324.1 GCA_027064745.1 Thermococcaceae archaeon | reverse complement strand
AAACGGGAGGTGTTAATCTCGCCTGGAGTTCCTTTTCTGTAGCCTTCTTGTTTTCAATAATGTAATTTAACACCTCAAGCACTTTTCTCTTTGCCTCCTCCCTTGTCAGACATTTATCTAGTTCTTCTTCCATGGGGGGTGGTATCGGATGGGGTGGTGGGGTCTTCTGAAGTTGATGTGGTTTAGGCTGGGGGATCAAGAATCTAAGAACCTCTCTTTCGATTCTTCCTGCGAGGTACCTCTTGTACTCCTCTAATTCCATATAATCACCTTATCTTTCTCCATGCACCTTATTGCTTTCTTTCTTTTTTAGTCTAAGCTTTAGCAAAGTATTCACCTTGGAAGGTGAAGCATAATAATTTGTTGGAAGATCATGATACTGTAAGGTTTCAACCTCCTTCCGCGTTACTCTCTCGGCACCCATTCTTTTGAAAAAAACCCAATAATTTTTGTTTAAGTAACTCATAGTTAGAGAGGTCCCTAGTTTGGATCCATACTTCATCAAAACCACTTCCTTTTGCTGTATCTACAATGCCCTTAATCAGACCCTCGGCAATACCAACATTTTCAATACCACGGTACAAGGAGCCTAATTGAACACCGTGAATATAGAGTACCTTACTCCCGTCAGCTTTTGTATGGACAGAGAAGTAAACATTTCCGACATGTCTGTTTTTTCTAACTCTTATTCGGGTTTTTACTTTACCCTTTTTCTTTATTTTAACTGTGTCTGTGAGTGTTGCCATTATAGCATACACACCAGCGTTCGAAGAGAAAAATGTAGGAACTGTATGCCTTTCAAAACCTGCATATGGGGACGAGGGGACTGTACAGTCAGATGAAGCTCTAATTCTAGCACCGACATATTCGAGTGGTTTTTTCGGAACTGCTTTTAGATAAAAATCCAGTATTACCCGTTTTGTTCCGAGCCAAGAAGCTATCATAGTAAGCTGCGGTAGTATTCTGTCTATTTTCTTATTTAGTTCCTTTGTTTTTGTTTTCTTCTCTTCGTCGGGCAAATTTGCCGTTAAACGATCGATGAGCTCTCTACGATGGTTCTTCAACGTATCAATGATATTGTGAACATCGTAGACTGCTTTTATGCTAAAGCCAAGTTCCTTAAGTTCACGTAAAAGCCCATCCGACACTTTTAGCGTTATACCCGTGGCGTCTTGCTTATTTTTGAACGCTTCGTGTCGTATTTCTTTTGGTAGGTACGATGGATGTCCAGGAACAGGAGGTTCCTTTCCAAACATCCTCATATAAATCGCTTTCATAGCTCTGTATACGATCTCTTCAATTTTGGGCTGCGATCCTATTTTGGAATGTATTTGATAAATAAGCGAAATAAGATTTTTCGTTGTGGGAATGTCTCGTCTTTGAGTTTTGTAAGATGTCTCTATAGCTTCAACAAGGTGAGAGACGAGACCGGGATCATCGAGAGATTTTAGGAAAAGCTTGTAGAAATGCTTATTCCTGTAAGAAGCGTATTCTACGATCTTTTTCATAGCATGGGGGACAAGGCGCGGAT
>JAMOPD010000323.1 GCA_027064745.1 Thermococcaceae archaeon | reverse complement strand
CGCACCTTCTTTCTCAAGCTCCTTCTCTCTCCTGACTTGGGCCTCAATGTAGACTGCGTCCTCTGTTACTCTAACCTTTATGTCCTCCTTTCTGACTCCCGGAAGCTCTGCTGTTATTATGAACTCATCTCCACTGTCGAAGATGTCAACAAATGGTTCCCTCCAAACCCCTCCTCTCTCTTCGAACTCCATTCCAGGTCTCCTATAGGACCAGAGCCTTGGTCCGCGGAAGAAATCATTGAAGATGCTGTCAATCTCCTCTTGGATTTCCCTCATTATGTCAAAGGGGTCCCATACATCCCATCTTCTGTCCCTCCTCCATACCATGACTCTCACCCCCATATTTTGATTACCAGTAGTTACTAAAAGTTTAAGGTTTATAAAGTTTTCGATTTTAGTGTAACTAGGTTATTAAAATCTGCAAATTTTTGATAATAATCCACAATCTCGATTAAAGATTATAGTGTTAGTGTTAGCGTTAAAGATACTGGCAGGAGTCAGCTCGCATACCGGATTCATTATCAGGCACTCCCACAGGTTATCCTAACAGTATGGCGTTAAATATGAATCCGGAGCTATCGAATCAGCTATATATCCAATCCCTTCCAAAATTCTCGCGAACTCCCGTGAATAACCGTAGACCGTAAAAATTCTTTCAGGCTTTACTTTTTCAATTATTCTCATAAGTTCCCAGAAATCTGCATGGTTACTGAGCTTAAGCTGGCCGAAGCCAGAAACTGTGAGCTCCCACGGTGAAAAAGCGTTTCCAACCCTGGGTGGGCGATGAGCCCTGAGAACAACATCTCCATCCTTAGAAATGTTGTGGAACTTTATTCCGAACTTTTCATAAATCTTCGCCACCTTAATCATGTCCCGTGAGGCTTTTACAGTATAGCCGTGAAGATCGAGTATCTTCATAACCTCCTGAGCCTTCCCCATCTGGTTGACGTAGAGGACGGGTTTTCTGCCTCTTTCCAGGATATCCTCGATGAATGCAATTAATTTCTTCTCGGCTTCCTTTGGTGAAGGGAATGTGAAGCTTGGAACTCCAAAAGTTGCCTCGATTATGAGGATATCAGCCCGTGGAAAACAGCTCTTCTCAGCAGTTCTTAGTTTGAACCACTTGGTATCGCCTGTGTAAAAGATTGTTCCGGTGTCAAGCCAGAGTTTTATCCCTGCTGAGCCGAGCATGTGACCAGCAGGATAGAGTTTTGCTTTGTAATCTCCGATGTAAAAAGTTTTTCTAAAGTCTATTTCGCGGTAAAATCCTTCCTTCCTGAGGTGGCTCAGAAATTTAGTTGCCTTGGTTGAATAAATTACCTCACCACTCACGAAGTGGTCGGTGTGGGCGTGACTCTGAAATGCTACTTTTGCCGAGCTATCAAATCCAATACCCCTCATCAGCATAAGTGCTACTACCTCAAAAACTTTTTATTCCTTCACTTCGATTTATATCTTGGTGTTAAGATGCCTAACATAATTGAGACCAACAATCTAACAAAATTCTTTGGGAAAGTTAATGTGGTTTATCATCTCAACCTCCAAGTTCCAAAAGGTGCTGTTTATGGGTTTCTCGGCCCAAACGGTGCTGGAAAAACCACCACAATAAAAATGCTCACAGGGGCATTAAAACCAACATATGGCGAGATAAAGATTTTTGGTCTTGAGATGCCAGAGGACCGAACCGAGATAATGAGAAAAGTTGGATACATGCCCGAAAAACCGCTGGCATATGAAGACATGACGATATTTGAGTTTTTAACTTATATGGGCCGTCTTCTTGGTCTTCCAAAGAACAAGGCAGTAGAGCAGGCCAGAGATGTGATGGCATACACTGGTGTAGGTAAGCTTGCTTTTAATAAAATAAAAGAACTTTCCAGCGGACAAAAACAGCGTGTTACATTTGCGGTTTCTCTACTTGGAGATCCAGAACTTCTAATTTTAGATGAACCTACAAGCAATCTTGATCCACTGGGAAGAATGGAGTTCATAGGAAAGGTTCTGGGACTGGCAAAGGCTGGAAAAACAGTTTTTATAAGCTCACATATTGTTAGCGAAATAGAAAGAATGTGCAATTATGTGGGATTGATAAAGGATGGAAGGCTTATAGAGCAGGGTAGGGTGAGCGAATTAGCCAAGGTAGAGGGAGATGATTATGATATAATCGTCTCGGATAACAGAAAGTTAATGGAATCCCTTATGGACAAGCTCTACATAAAAGAGATATGGGAAGAGGAGGGCATCCTAAGGGTAAAGCTTGATGAACGTTTTGCAGATCAATTCTTTAAGGAGCTTCCGGAGCTTATAGCACAGGAAAAACTGGAGTTGAGGTTATTCAAACCTCATACCAGCCCTCTCGAGAGGATACTGATGAAACGCTTCAACATGGGGTGAGGTCTAATGAACGAAGCTTTAAACGGAGCTTTAGTCATCTTCACAACCGAGTTTAGAAGGCTTATACATTCAATAAAATTCAAGATACTCCTTCTTATAATGGCTTTTCCAGCAGTGATATATCTCCTTAATCCGCAGCCTCAAGGAACCGGAGTAGAAGCTATGCGGAAAGCATTTCAAAGTTTAATGATTGATCTGATTCCAAATTATTGGGCTGGAATAATCGGGCAATTCATCATAATAATTCTCATGAGCGATCTATTAGCGAGTGAAATAGATAAAGGAACAATAAGACTCTTAATTTCAAAACCTGTAAAAATCAGCGAAATATTGATTGGAAAGTTCATTGCAGGAATAAGTGTGATGTTCATACTATTTGCAGTGCCCTACGCAATTATCTGGCTTTACAATCCTTTGGTTTATCACAGTGGAACAAATGGAGTGATAGATGGTTTTCGAGATTTGGCTTTGGCCCTCGGCTCAACATTATTAGTGCTTGCATCCCTCGGAGCTTTGGCAGTAGTTATTTCAGTAATTGTAGCACGGCCATTATATGCATCACTCTCAACATTTGGTATAGTATTTTTGTTACAGTTTATCATTCCCCAAATACCTTATATAACCCATCCTGAACGTTATACTCTCGGCTATCAAACAATAATCCTGTTAAAAAGCAGCTTTAATCTTAACAAGATTGTAGCTTTCAAGGGTAATCCGAGTTACACAGTTTTGTTCTTCAGCAGTGTAATAATTCTGCTACTCGTTATTTCATGGGTGGCACTCTCAAAGAGAGAATTCCCAGACTAAGCCTGTTCCGTTGGTGGTTTGTTTTTCGTGATTTTTGAATTATCTTAATTTCTGGGGTAATGGACATTTTATCCAAAAGCAAACCACACCTTTAGTTATGTAAAAGGTTTTTATAGGTGTCACTCCAAATAAAAATAGGTGGTGGCTATGACTTTCGATAAGAGAAAGCTTGAGGAGATTAGAAAGGCCGAGGAGGAGTGGAATGAAAAAGTAGTAAAGCCTCTTATTGCAAAAAGGCCAGAAAGAAAGGAGAAGTTCATGACTGACGATGGTTTTGAGATTAAACGCGTTTACACTCCCGCTGACCTTGGCGATGATTGGGATTACCTTGAAAAACTCAGCTTTCCTGGTCAATACCCCTTCACAAGGGGAGTTTATGGAACCATGTATCGTGGAAGATTCTGGACGATGAGGCAGTACGCCGGTTTCGGAACCGCTGAGGAGAGCAACAAGCGATACAAGTACCTCCTAAGCCAGGGGCAGACTGGCCTGAGCGTTGCCTTCGACCTACCAACTCAGATAGGCTACGACTCAGATCATCCGATGAGCGAGGGTGAAGTTGGAAAGGTTGGAGTGGCCATAGACTCGCTCTGGGACATGAGGATTCTCTTCGATGGCATTCCGCTCGACAAAGTCTCAACTTCAATGACCATAAACTCGACCGCAGCAAACCTCCTCGCGATGTACATTCTGGTTGCCGAAGAGCAGGGCGTCCCTCAGGAGAAGCTCCGCGGAACGGTCCAGAACGACATTCTGAAGGAGTATATCGCTCGCGGTACTTACATCTTCCCGCCCCAACCCAGCAT
>JAMOPD010000322.1 GCA_027064745.1 Thermococcaceae archaeon | reverse complement strand
GCGCCTTACTACCGATATCATCATGTACTGCGCCGAGCACGTTCCCAAGTGGAACCCGATAAGCATAAGCGGGTACCACATCCGTGAGGCTGGAGCAAACGCCGTCCAGGAGGTTGCTTTCACTTTAGCGGACGGTATAGAGTACGTTAAGGCCGTCATAGACAGGGGCATGGATGTCGACAAGTTCGCCGGAAGGCTGAGCTTCTTCTTCAATGCCCACAACAACTTCCTCGAGGAGATTGCCAAGTTTAGAGCCGCGAGAAGGCTCTGGGCCTACATAATGAAGGAGTGGTTCAATGCGAAAAATCCAAGGTCGATGCTCCTGCGCTTCCACACCCAGACCGCTGGTTCGACCCTCACAGCTCAGCAGCCGGAGAACAACATCGTCAGGGTTGCAATTCAGGCTTTAGCCGCTGTACTCGGCGGAACCCAGAGCCTGCACACCAACTCCTACGATGAGGCTCTGAGCCTTCCGACCGAGAAGAGCGTTCGCATCGCTTTGAGAACCCAGCAGATTATAGCTTATGAAAGCGGCGTCGTTGACACGATAGACCCGCTCGGAGGCTCGTACTACATCGAGTGGCTCACCGACCACATCTACGAGGAGGCTTTGAAGTACATCGAGAAGATTCAGAAGATGGGTGGCATGATGAGGGCCATCGAGAGGGGCTACATCCAGAAGGAGATAGCGGAGAGCGCGTATAAGTTCCAGAAAGAGGTCGAGGAGAAGAAGCGCATCATCGTTGGAGTGAACGAGTTCGTGGTTGATGAACCGCTCGACGTCGAGATACTCAAGGTCGACCCGAGCATCAGGGAGAAGCAGATAGAGAGGCTTAAGAAGCTCCGCTCCAAGAGGGATAACAAGAAGGTCGAGGAGGCCCTTGATAAGCTCAGGAACGCCGCTGAGAAGGACGATACCAACCTCATGCCCTACATCATTGGAGCCCACCGTCATTTGGTGACCCTCGGTGAGGTTACCGACATTCTGAGGGAGGTCTGGGGTGAATACAGGGCACCGCTGATATTCTGAGCTTTTTATTTCTCTTTCCTTCCCGCACATTTCTCACGGGAAAAGCTTAAAAAAGGAAAATGTAAGCATCGTTAGACATCACAGGAGGGATTGGAATGGCGAGAAACAAGCCACTGGCAAAGAAGCTTCGTTTGGCAAAAGCCGCAAAGCAGAACAGGCGTGTTCCCGTCTGGGTTATTGTTAAAACCAACAGAAAAGTTATGACTCATCCGAAGAGGAGATTCTGGAGGAGAACAAAGCTTAAAGAGTAAGGAGTGAGGTGAATAAAGATGCCAAGGCAGAAAAACAAGCCGGGAATTAAAGTCGGCGATGAGGTTATGATTATCGTTCCTCTCAGAAAAGTTAAAAAGAAAGTCCCAAGATGGAAGAGAGCTCCAAGAGCAGCAAAATTCCTTAAGGAGTTTGTAGCAAAGCATGCAAAGGCCGCGAAGGTTGTCATAGGGCCAGAAGTCAATGAAAAAATCTGGGAGAGAGGAATTGAAAAGCCACCGAATAAAATAAGGGTGCGCGTTAGGGTTGAGGAAGAGGAAAGAGCAAGGATCGCCTACGTAAATCTTCCACCTGAAGAAATGCCAAAGAAGCCCAAAGAAAAGAAAAAAGCCAAGAAGGAAGAGAAGGTCGAGAAAATCGAGGAAGTGAAGGAAGAGATTAAAGAAGAACCTGAAACAGAAGAGAAAGCTGAAGAAACCAAAGAGGAAACAGAGGAACCTGCTGAAGAAGAGCAGGAAGAATGACTTCCTTTATTTCTCTTTAGATACTTAGAGGTGACGAAATGCACATAGAAAGACTTGATTTTGAGAACTCTCCGTATCTTGGTGTTTATGGAATAGCCACGGATAGAGTAGTCTTCATACGTGAGGGTTTAGCAGGAAAAAAGCTTGATATACTCCGTGAAGTTCTGGGAGTTCCTCTTATTGAGACGAGCATAATGAAATCAAGAATTATAGGTATCTTCGCTGCAGGTAACTCAAATGCCCTCATAGTCCCATATTACATCTGGGATAGTGAGCTTGAATACATAAAATCCCGGCTTGAGGAGCTCGGTGTTGATATGGCCGTAGAACCATTCCCAAGCAGACTCACGGCGTTTGGAAATCTAATACTCGTAAATAACAGGGCCGCCCTAGTAAGTGCCAAATTCACAAGAGAAGAAGCAAAAAAATTAGAAGATATCCTCGGGGTTGAGGTTGAAAGAGGAATGATAGGCCCACACCACGCAGTTGGAAGTGCAGGAGTTGTTACAAATAGAGGCGGTCTGGTACATCCGGAAGCCACTGATGAAGAGCTTGAATGGCTTGAGGATCTTTTTAAAGTCGAGTTTTATGTTGGAACAGCCAATCAGGGTGTTCCTTTCGTTGGCTCATGCATGCTGGCCAATTCAAACGGTGTTGTTGTTGGAAGCCTGACAACAGGCCCTGAAATCGTTAAGATTGAGGAAGCACTTGGATTTTTAGGATGAAGGGGTGATGAGTGATGGAGGTTAAGGTTTATCGCGTTAAAGGAGTCTTTGAGAGGAACGGAAAGAAGGAAGAGTTCAGGAAGGAGTACAGAGCAGTTAAAAAGGAGGATGCGCTTGAGCGTGTCTATTCAGAGATAGGCAGCAAACACAGGGTCAAAAGGAACAAAATCTGGATTGAGAGCGTTGAAGAAATAAAGCCCGAAGAAGCTAAAGACCCGATAGTTAGAAAGCTCAGTCTTGAACTTTGATTCTCTTTTCTATTCACCACCTAATTCAACCAAGAACTCCATTTCCTCTTCTGCCTTTCCTACCCTCATGCAAAGTTTAAACTTCCCATGGCCGCTTACAATGGAGACCAAATTAAGGGCCTTCTGGAGCTTCGGCGGATCAAGAAGCTTTTCATGGGAGATAATAAGGAGCGGTTCTTTCAGGAACTCATAGGTGAATTCTTCAGATTTATCCCCCATGAAAATTTGGTCTTCAACTTTTGCACCTTTTATGACAACCTCAACGTACTCCGCCTCACTTAAGTGTATATCCAGTCGTCCTCTGAATCCTGTCTCCAGTGGAGTGATGGACAGCTGAGCATAATCCTCCAGCCATCCAGCAGTAAGGACATCTTGGAAGAACATGAACCTGTAGCTCGGCGTAATGTAAAGCAGCAGAACTCCATTTTGGAGCCGATAGCCCGGAAGCTCAAGAACTCCCGAGCCGGGAACATCAAGTTCAAGCCGGTACGAAGCTGGCTTCAGAGGTAACTCTGCCGATGTTATTGTATTTTTGGGATGAAACTTTCTGATAGTGTTGAACAGCCAACCTGAGGTGTAGTAGGTCGAGCCCCTCGCCCCGAATCTTGGCCCTATTAGAACCGAGCTTCCTGCTTTGAATACGCCGTATTCTGCACTCACAGCCTCCGGAAAAACGAGTGCATTCTCAAGAACCTCAACCTGCTCAGCGACTTCCTCTACAAGCTTCCTGAGCCGCCCGGAGAAAAATCTACCCGATGACACGATGAGCTGCTGCATTTCAACCGCCGAAAAAGGTTTGGAAGGAGGGCTTAAATATCTTTCTTTCTCCATCCCAGAACTCTGGACTGGTGGTGGCTTTTTGGAAATATCTCCAGCGGATTAACCCCTCTCTCCCTGAGCAGATGCCTCAGCTCAACCTCATAGTCGCTTTTTTCAAGCCTCTCACTTTCTCTGATTTCTACCACGAAGAGCTTTTCAGTCAGCTCTTTTATTGTTTTGTAGCCCAAGCCAAGAAGAGGTCTGATATATGCAATGTTAAACCTGTCCTCAAGGGAGCGGGCTCTTGGAAGATCAAGGAAGGGGACTCTGTCATCTCTTCTCGTGCCATCACTTACACGCTCAACCTCAGGTATAGATGCCACCGCCTCTAATGCTTTCTCATGAATGAACTGAATGGCACTGTTCGGGTGCCTGTCCTTCATGCACATACCTGCTGCTTTTTCGAGGATTTCTCTTGGCAGATAGAGAATCTGATGGTCAAAGCCGAGCTTTTCGGCAGTTTCTTTTGCAAAGCACCAACTGTCGAGAAGACCGAAGCTTATGGTGACCAGCTTCACATCATAGCCGAGCCGGGTTAAAATCCATGCCGATAGCGACGAATCCTTACCCCCGCTGTAGAGATGATAAACCTCCATCTTCATCAGGAGATGAGATGAAGGAGAGATTATTAAGTTTTCTCATGATCAACTAGCTCAGATTTATGAGTTTCTTTGTAATTATTTTTAGGGTTAGGGTTTTGTTTTTGGTTTTTAAGTGTAGTTTGTTATCTTCGAGTTTGAGGTTTTGAATTGTTTCGCCAGCGTTAAAGCACT
>JAMOPD010000321.1 GCA_027064745.1 Thermococcaceae archaeon | reverse complement strand
CATGATAAAAGAACTATTCAGAAAAAGGTCAATACATGTTTGTGTGGTCAATACTGGGGGATGTAATGGATGCGATATTGAAATTGTCTCCTGCTTAGCTCCAAGGTACGATATTGAGCAGTATGGGATTTATGTCCATAACAATCCAAGGGAGGCAGACGTTTTGCTTGTTACAGGTCCAGTAACTTTACAGTGGGCTGAGAGGTTAAAGGAAATTTATGAAAAAACACCAGAGCCGAAGGTAGTTGTCGCAGTTGGTGCCTGTGCTTTAAGTGGAGGGATTTTTAAAGAGGGGCATGTTGTTGGAGGGGTTGATAAAGTTATACCAGTGGATGCAAAAATCCCTGGTTGCCCCCCAAGACCTTCTGAGATTATTGAAACAATATTAAAAGTTGCACCAAAAGCAATAGCAATGAGAGAAAAGAAATTAAAAAATAAGGATGAGTGAAAGTATGGCAACAGTTCCAATAGGTCCTATACATCCAGTATTAAAAGAACCATTAAGGATTAAACTTGTTTTAGATGGGGAAAAGCCAGTTGATGCTGAAATTGAAATGGGTTATGTGCATAGAGGTATAGAGAGAATTATGGAAGGAAAACACTGCCATAAAGGTATTTACTTAGCTGAAAGAGTTTGCGGTATTTGTTCGTTTGTCCATACAATGACATTCGCTGAGTGTATTGAAAATATATCAAAGATAGAAATTCCAGATAAGGCAAGATATTTAAGGGTTGTTACTTGCGAATTGGAGAGAATTCATAGCCATTTAATTGCCTCTGCTGTTTATAACCTGTCTATTGAGCATGAAACACTTGCTATGTGGCTTTTGAATATAAGGGAAATAATTATGGACTTAATGGAAATGATTACCGGGAATAGGGTTAATATGGGTTATAATGTAATTGGAGGAGTTAGAAGGGATATAAATAGAGAGATGATGGATGAAATTTACAAAAAACTTGATACTTTTGAGGAGGAGATAAAAAATATTATTGAGGTCTTTGAAACAGGACCGTTAATAGCTTTGAGAAGTAAAGGAATTGCTGTATTGCCATATCATGAAGTTATGAGAACGAGGGCTGTTGGACCAGTTTGTAGAGGTTCTGGATTGCCAGAAAGTGATTGGAGGTTAAGACATTCAACATATCAAGAACTTAAATTTAAGCCAGTTTGGAGAGAGGAAGGGGATAATTTTGCGAGGATGATGGTAAGGCATGAGGAGATTATTGAGAGTGTTAGGTTAGTTAGGGAGGCATTAGAGCGTTATGAGGAGTGCTCAGGAGATGTGAGAATTAGGGCGGAGATTAAAGGAGGAAAAGGCGAGTGGAGAAATGAAGCTCCAAGGGGGGAGGTAACTTATAAGATGGAAATTACTGATGGGGGAATAATAAAGAGGATAATGATTAGAACCCCTACTGTAATGAACTTGGAAGCTTATAAATATATGTTAAAGACCTGCCCAACAGTTGCTGATGCTTTATCTGCCTATACAAGTATCGACCCGTGTGTTTCTTGCACTGAGAGGAGCATTGTTGTAATAAAAGAT
>JAMOPD010000320.1 GCA_027064745.1 Thermococcaceae archaeon | reverse complement strand
CGGGACATGGCCCACAGGAGGATAATTGAACTTGGCCCCCCGGTTGACCTTGAGGGGGCGGTTATATATCACTGCGGTCCGGTGGTTAGAGAAACCGGGAACAGCTATGAAATAGTTTCTGCTGGACCAACAACGAGCGCAAGGATGAACAACTACCTTGAGGAAATTCTATCCCTTGGCATTCGCGGAATAATCGGGAAAGGAGGAATGAATCCAGAACCCTTCAAAGGGCGGGCTGTTTATTTTGCCTTCACAGGGGGAGCAGGAGCTTTAGCCGCTAAAAGTATAAAAAGGGTAATCGATGTATTCTGGCTTGATCTTGGGGTTCCTGAGGCTATCTGGGTACTTGAGGTCGAGGATTTTCCCCTGCTCGTCGCAATTGATCCTCATGGAAACTCCCTATACCTCTGAAGCTCCTCCTTGGGTTCTGGCCTGAAGAGCTTTGCATCCATTTCTTTCAGCTTCGGGCTTATTCTCGGCTCGAATTCCATCTTCTCCACTATGTCCTTCTCGATATCTATCCCCGGCGCGTAAAACTTATCAAGGCCAAGATTGGTGTTGTAAACCACTTATACACACTCTTCACGAATTTTCTGATATTTCCGTCCCTAACAATCCCAAGCTTTCAATTTTCAACCCTGAGTTCCTTTATTCCTGCTGTGAAGTGGCCGACAAAAACATCCTCAACGAGCCATAGGAGATGACAGGGAATCCCCCTGAGAAACTCCTGCTCCTCATCCCTGTATATCTCTTCCATTATCCTATCGAGAACTCTGTTCGGAGCAGTTGGAATGGGATTTACCTCAAGGAAAAACCCTCTCCAGCTACCCTATCTCTTTATATCGCTCGAAAAGTTTAAGGAGGAGATACTCCGGAGCCACCAGCAGGTTGAATCCTGAAACGGCTATGACAACATCGTCTGGAACAGCGGCGACTGCTTGTTTAACACCTGCTGCCTTCACTTAAAATTCTTCCTGTTCTCATTTATGGGGGCAATAACTTTCTCATAGAACTCTCTAAGCCTTTTTGTGTGCTCCTCCACCCATTCTCCCTCAACTCTCCTTCTTGCGATTCCTTCCTTCATTGCCTGCTCCGCAACTGCCCTCGCCACTTTTGATGGAACCTCTGGGTTTAGCGGCGATGGTATTATGTGTTCATTACTAGGTTCTTCAACAGCATCTGCTATGGCTTTTGCAGCCTTAATTATCATTGTATCCGTTATGGTTTTCGCCCTCACGTCAAGAGCTCCCCTGAAAATCCCCGGAAAGCCAAGGACGTTGTTGACCTGATTCGGATAATCACTCCTTCCAGTTGCAACTATCTTAGCTCCTGCTTTTTTAGCTTCGTCAGGTAGTATCTCCGGAACTGGATTGGCCAATGGGAAAACTATGGCATCATCGTTCATATTTGCTATCCATTCGGGCTTTATAATTCCCGGACCGGGCTTTGTGAAGGATATGAGAACATCTGCACCTTTCACTGCTTTTTCAGGCCCTCCTGTAATTCCTTCGGCATTTGTTCTGCTCAAAAGCCAGCTCCTGTAGGGTAGTAGCTTCTCTAAATCCATGTCATCTCTTAAAACAGTCGGCTTACCGTCAACGAGCTCAACAACCCTGACATTCCTGGGCTTTACTCCAGCTTTTGTTAAAATCCTGAGAACGGCAAATCCTGCAGCTCCGGCACCAAATAATGCTACTGTGATTTTATCAATCCTCTTTCCGACAACTTTTAAGGCATTCAAAAGCCCTGCCAGAACAACGGCTGCTGTACCCTGCTGATCGTCGTGAAAGACCGGAATGTCAAGCTCTTCTCTCAATCTCTCAAGAATGTAGAAACATTTGGGCGATGCTATGTCCTCAAGGTTTATACCTCCAAATGTGGGCGCTATTGCTTTGACAATCTCGATGAATCTATCTTGATCCTGCTCATTGACCATTATCGGAAACGCATCAACACCACCGAAGTGCTTAAAGAGCAGTGCTTTACCTTCCATTACAGGTAAACCTGCAAGAGGTCCGATGTTACCTAAACCCAGAATTCTACTTCCATCACTCACAACAGCCACGAGGTTGCCTTTACTCGTGTACTCGTAGACATCATCCGGATTCTTGGCTATCTCCCTGCAGGGCTCTGCGACCCCTGGTGTATAGGCCAAGCTAAGATCGTGTCTTGTTTTTAGAGAAACCTTTGGAATTACCTCGATTTTGCCATTTCCTGGAAAGTTGTTTCTGTGGAAGGATAAAGCCTCTTCTTTAAGATCTCCCATCTCCCCCACCGGCTTTTAGTTTTTCCACCCCGATCATCTCCGCAATCTTGTTCAGCTCATCCAGAACTTTCCTGTAAATTGGGATGCCAATTTTTAATCTTGTTTCCATCGTGAGAAAGCCCTTCTCACCATGAATCCATATATTCTCAAAATCAGGATGCTTTTTGGAAGTCTTCAGCTCTTCAATCATCCTGCTCATCTTTTCCTTGAACTCCTCAAGAGGGACGAAAGCCTCGACATTAATTGCCATGAAGAAATGGTCAACCTCGCTATGCTTTTCGCTCGTGTTTTTGACGTGCCTGCTCCAAGTTCCACCACTCAGAATTCCAGCCAAAATGTCAACCATAACACTTAAACCATAGCCCTTATGTCCGCCAAAGAGCTCCCCAAAGCCTCCCAAAGGCAACAAAGCACCACCATTAAAAACCTCCTCAACATCCGTGGTTATATTGCCTTCGCTGTCAATTGCCCAGCCCTCTGGAATAGGCTTGCCCTTTCTGCGATAAACCTCAAGTTTCCCAATTGGAACTACGCTGGTAGCCATGTCAAGTAAGAACGGTTTGCCGTTGGTCGGAGCCGCCAGAGCAATTGGATTCGTTCCCAGAAATCTCTCTGTCCCACCAGTTGGAGCAACCAGGGGACGGGAGTTGGTCATGCTTATTCCTATCATCCCCTCCTCAGCCGCCATTAAAGCATAATACCCCGCTATGCCGTAGTGGTTGCTGTTTCTCACTGCAACAACCCCAATGCCGCTCTCTCTGGCTTTTTTAATTGCCAATTTCATAGCGTTATAACCCACGACTTGTCCAAGACCTTCATCCCCGTCTATCAGAGCGTATGAAGCTCCTTCCCTGACGATTTTGGTATTGGGCTGGAGATTTATGCCACCGCTGAGAATTCCATCAACGTAGCGCTTGAGCCTCTGAACGCCGTGACTCTCAACGCCTCTTAAATCGGCCATGACCAGGTTGTCTGCGACTATTTCTGCGTCTTTAACGGGAACTTCAAGCTTCGTGAGAACTTTCACGACGAAAGAGAAAAGCTTATTCCTCGAAACCCTAACATAACTCTCATCGATATAACCCTTTTCAAACATAACACCACCAGAAGAGGGTTCTGCATGAAGGATTAAAGACTTTCTGGAAAGTGGTATTTGAATCTACTGTGAAAGCTTAATCAGAAGAAGAATCAGGAGTTTCTGGAAGCTGATAAATCGGGTGGGATGTAATTAATGGATGAAATGGATGAAAAAGTGATTGGGAACCTCCCTATGAGAAATATTAAAACTGGAAGCTGGTGGACCGGGCGGGATTTGAACCCGCGGCCTCCGCCTTGCGAGGGCGGCGCTCATACCAGGCTGAGCTACCGGCCCATGCCCATTTAAATGAGACCTGCTCAGCCTTTAAAAGTTTTTGGTGTAGGAGTTTTTATGATGTCAAGATAAGCTAGAGGATGCCTTTAACAACTATGGGAATATTATTTGTACACTGGTCAACCGTTCAGGCGAAGGATACTGTCAGGATAACTGTGGGAGCGCCTGATAATCCAGTGACTTATCCTAACAGTATCAGGCGAAGCAAAGAAATGTTTATATCCTTTGAAACCTACATAGGGAATGCCCGGGGAGTGCCGCCGAAGGCGGAGCCAATGAACTTGGGCGGGTTAATTACCCCTTTAATCTCTTCTACCTGCCACGAACGAGTTATGTTCCCCCTCCAGTATTATACCCTCCGGGAGAAGGGAAATACATAAATACCCGGAGGGAGAAGGGAAATGGGATTACTAGGGGTTGTTGGTGCTTTGTTAATGATGGGAGGGGAACTCGTTGGCATTGTATTTATTCTTGTTGGCCTCTTTGCGTTAAACAACACGGAACTTGCAGTAAGGAACAGGCTAAAAGGATATGCAGAATGTTTAACCGCAATAATCATTGGAGGAGGACTTTTAGTATCCGATCCAGAGCACTTATCCGAGGTTGTATCTGAGACCCAATGGATAATCACGCTTTCTGGCCCTATAATTTTGGGACTTCTGATAGTCGCACTAATCGACTACACGAGACTTAAAAGATTTGAACAGGAAAAAGTTATGAAAAAACTTGGTGAATCCATTGCCAAGGGCTTGAAGGAAACTTAACCTTCTCCAACTTCTTCCAAGATTCTTTTATAAAGCTCTTCGCTAAGCCAGAATCCAGTGGCCTTAAGTTTATCGAGTTCCTCCTTTAAACTCCCAATCTTTCCTTTAAACTTTGCTCTGAGCAGGATTCCAATAGTCCCCGTAACATTCAGCCCCATTGCTCTCGCAAGTTCCTTGCCGTCGTAGTCATCAATTAAAACGAGCTCCACTTTCTTCTCCAACGCAAGGACTATAGTCTCACTTTCTCCCTCATCAAGCTGGAACATTAAAGATTTCTTGAGGATCTCGTCTTTTATTCCCACAACTTTAATCCAATCAGCCTTTTCAATGAGAGCTCGGCATCCTTTGAATCTTTTCCTTCTACCACACACTCCTGGTAAACGGCTTCAGGAATAAGGATTTCCTCAAAAAACTCCTTCAAAAGGTTAAGTCTCTCAATTTTAGCGAGGTGAATCAAAGGTGTAGAGTTGCTAACTATGGGCAAACTCCAAATCCTCCTCTAACTCTTTCTCGGTATAGTGTCGCGGAATTCTTCTTTTTGCAAGTTCCTCTAAAAACACCCTTTTTGTAATTCCTGCCAACTTGGCAGCTTTTCCAAGAGAGAGAGCACCCTTTGAGTAGAGAATTACAGCTAACTCAAGCTTAAGCTCTCTTTCCACCTCAGTCCTCGGAAGCTTAAGGGAAACGAGAATATCTTCCGGAATCACAATCTCCATATCTTTCCCCGTATGATGTGTTGGATTTTGCAGTATTTAATACCTTCGCCTGTATTATACCCCTCGGGAGAAGGGAAATAGGAACAGCAGTTGATAGAACTATGAAGAAAATTGAACCAGATTTAGGGTGTTATCTTCTTTCTGGTAGGGTCATTCATATTAGCGTATCTTATGCTATTTGCCATTGATACGAAATCTTCTGGAGGTCTAAGGCTATATAATCACAGCGATAGGTGCTATTATGCTGATTCCCACACAGGGATTCTATCGTTGGTTTTGGCATTATATTCAATTCAGGCTGATGTTCAAGAGTTCATTGAAGCTTACAAATAGGATTATCCAAAAGAACGAGCTTGATCTCTTGGGAGCTGGCTATAAAGGCTCCATAAATATCAGAACAAAGCGTTTAAAAATGCTCTCACTGCTTGGCTTAGCCTTGGAGTCTACGTTGGACTTGCCCTTCTTGTTGACAATGTAGTAATCAAAAACTGGCCATATCTATGGGCAGTATTGGGAATCTGCTCGATAGCATCGTTTATCGGGTTCGTTCTGATGGTAATCTCCTCCTCCCGCAAGCGCTCCATAGAGAAGTCGCCATCCAGCTCAAAAAGAGCGACAAGGCAGAAATCTCGATTAGGATTTGACCTATTTTTTCTTCGTTTTCAAAAATGGTAAGGGAAACCATCACTCACCCATAACTTGCACTATAACCCTCCGGTGCCTCGGCCTCACGTCAAGCTCTACGAAGAAAATCTGCTGCCATGTTCCTCTGACGAGTCTGCCATCTATAACCGGTAAAACAAGGCTCGGTCCGAGCAGTGTCGCCCTTAAGTGAGAGTGTGCATTGTTGTCAATCCTGTCGTGAAGGTAACCTCTGCTTTTGGGAACTACTTCTTTCAAAACTCTTTTAAAATCCTCCAGAAGGCCAGATTCATGCTCTATCGTAACTATCGCTCCAGTTGCTCCGGGAATAAAGACGAGAGCTTGCCCATTTTTGATGCCACTTTCCCGGACAAAGCTCTCTACATCAGCTGTTATGTCCACTAGATCAATCTCCCCTCGGGTTGAAAACCTGAGTTCTCTGCTCATGATTTTCATAATAACCACCTATCTGAGAGTATTAAGTTGTACCTATTAAATTTTTAGCCTTCATTAAGCGTTTTTGGTATGTTAAGCTTTATAGTGTGGGCAGAAGAGGGACAACCTGTGTAACCATGAATCTTCCATGAGAGAACTAAGAGAGAAATCAAAATGACAGAAATGTAAGTTACAGGAATTTCTCAAGCTTTTTGAGCTTTTTAAGGACTTCCATGGGATTCTTTCCAAAGATATAGACGACTGGCTCTATTCCAAAGGCTCCTCTGTCTATCACAGCATCCCACTTATTCTCCCTAAACTTCTCTGCTATCATTTTTACAGTTTGTTCTTCGTCTCTCTTCTCCCCGATTATCTCCGTGACTTTAAATCCTGCTCTTTCCAGAGCATGTCTGATCCTATTGTCAAACTTGATGTTCAGAACACTCCTTATTTGAGGTGAAATTTTTGCCAGTTCAATAAGAATAGTTGCTGTATGAGTGCTGGCTCCGAATTCGGGAGGTAGCGCGAAGAGTTTCCCTTTGACAATTGTTATTCTACCGGGAACTGCTGCGACATCCCTGTAATCTTTTGGGTTGGGAATGGAATAGACAAAATTACTTCTTATTTCAGGTAGGAGGTCTATAAATTTATCATCATTAAGTAATTGTCCAAGAGCGAGGTTTAGCATTTCAAGAACACCACTCCTGGAAGGAGTAACATTGAACAATTCTCTACAGAATGAGTCATCCTCCAATCCTGCATATTGTAGATAAGCTTTACATCCAATATCACTTTCAAAAAATTCCATAAACTTCTGGGTATTGAATTTTATCAGTTCCTCTTTTCCAGCTCCATATAATATTAAATTCGCTATCTCCTCGGCAATTTTATCGACTAATTTTTGCACATTTGGGGGAAGTTTCTTGGATTTTCCCGAAAGGTATTTGCTAACCATTGCTTGAGTTATATCTAATATCTCTGCGATCTTGGCCTGCGTGAATCCCTCTCCGTAAAGAATACTGGCTATCCTCGCTCTCAGAGCAGGCATTATCTCCTCGGCCCAGAATGTACAGGGAGTTTTCATGATTCATCACGTAATAGGATTCTAAAACCCGATTATAAGTTTTATCTTTGAACCATTTGTGCTTTGTGGTACATTATGAGTAACAGCTTAAACATCTGAACTTTTAGCTAACAGGCATGTTAGTCTAATTCATGATTAAGCTTTATCTTTAGACATTAATATGTCAAAAAAAGTTTAAATACCGGCACTATTTTACATGAGAAGGGCTTCTATGGATTGGAAAAATAGAGATGTTATCAGCATTAGAGATTTTTCCAGAGAGGATATTGAGTTTGTTTTGAAAACTGCAAAGCGGCTTGAGAATGAGCTGAATGAAAAAGGACATCTTGAGTATGCAAAGGGCAGGATTTTGGCGACACTCTTCTTCGAGCCTTCAACGAGGACGAGGTTGAGTTTTGAGAGTGCAATGCACAGACTTGGCGGTTCTGTCATAGGCTTCTCCTCAGCTGCAAGCACGAGCGTCAAGAAGGGAGAAAGCCTGAGGGATACCATAAAAACGGTCGAGCAGTACAGCGACGTTATAGTGATTAGACACTCAAAGGAGGGAGCCGCAAGATTAGCAGCTGAAGTAGCGGATATTCCGGTTATAAATGCCGGCGACGGGAGCAATCAGCATCCAACACAAACTTTACTTGACCTTTACACCATAAAGAGCGCCTTTGGAAAGATTGATGGCCTAAAGATAGGCCTTCTCGGAGACTTAAAATATGGAAGAACCGTTCACAGCCTGAGCGAAGCTTTAACTCACTACGATGTAGAGCTTTACCTAATTTCGCCTGAGCTCTTAAGGATGCCCAAACACATTATAGAGGAGCTTAGGGAAAAGGGTGTTAAGGTTCACGAGACGAGCGATCTTGAGAGTGTAATCCCAGAATTGGACGTTCTCTACGCAACGAGGATTCAGAAAGAGCGCTTCCCAGACGAGCAGGAGTATTTAAAGGTCAAAGGGAGTTATGTTGTTGATTGCAAACTTCTGGAGAAAGCCAAAGAAACCCTAAAAGTTATGCATCCGTTACCAAGGGTTGATGAAATACATCCAGAAGTCGATAAAACAAAGCATGCGATTTACTTCAAGCAGGTATTTTCAGGAATTCCTGTTAGAATGGCGCTTCTTGGTCTTACATTGGGGGTGGTAAAATGA
>JAMOPD010000319.1 GCA_027064745.1 Thermococcaceae archaeon | reverse complement strand
CTCTACGAGAACGCGGCCACAGAGACTGATGTGATACTCCTCAAAGCCCTCTGGAGGGAAATAAAGAGGATGATGAAGATAAACGGAATTGAGATTGAAGAGAAGAAATAAACCCCTCTTTCTTTTTCTACGGTAGAAAACTTTATAACGTAAGGCCTCTATTATATGTTGGTGGGGCCGATGCTCAAGGTTCAGGTGAGAAAGCAAATCAAGAGACAGAAGAAGAGGGGCAAAGTCTATAACGTCGAGCAAAAGTTAATTTACGTCCCATCCAAAGTTAACCTTCCGGAGGAAGTTTACCTCATAACTCCAGAGGAACTCAAAGAGCTCGCCGAGCTGATTCCCAAGGAGAAGAGGCCGAGCTGGCTGGTGATTGAATGAAAACACTCGTGATTTCCGTAGATAAGCTTGGAACAACCACCACAAAATTTTAATCCCATGGATAAACTTTATTATTAATAACCACTACCATTAAAAGGAGGGAACCACTTGCCCAACAACCAAACTAAAATCATCGAACCACTAGCGAAATTTCATGCGAGGTTAGACAAGGAGGGTAGAGTAGCTATTCCAAAAGCTATTAGAGATGCTATCGGACTGGACAAAAATGATTATGTTGAGGTTATTATAAGGAAGATCAAAATTGACAGAGCTAATAGGCAAATCATAGTCCTGCGTCAAGCCTATCTAATCACAAGAATTGGTGCCAAAGGTTTGATTTTTTTGCCTTCTGATTTAAAGAAACAGTTTGACTTACACGAGAAAGATATAGTCGAAGTGGTTCTTTACGGCTTTCACAAGTTTGATGAATTAGTCAGTGAAAAGGGTAAGCAGTTGTTGGACAAAGTGCAAAGCGTTGGGAAATGGTCCGAGCTAAAGCCAGAGGATAAGTTTCCAGAAGACCAAAGCATGGAACATTTCACCTATGTTTTTGTTTGAGTTTAATATTAAGTCTTATTTATAATTCTGAAAGTAATAATTCCGTCCGTAATTTATTTATATTCCAGCCGAAACTACTAAGGGTAGGGGTCATCAATGTTAGAAGAAAATAGGAAAATAAATACTGGTGACTTAGAGAAGCTCATACGACAATTAAAATTTGAAGAATATAAAAGTATGATGTCAGTTATTCCTGTGACTATCTCCATGTACACTGTTGAATTAAAACCATCTGCCTCGATAGAGGCCATCTTAACTAAACTAAAAGAAATTATTGAGATGCACTCATCGGATATGGCAGGATTTACAAAACCGATAACAGAGAAAGGCATGCTAAAAACTACCTACTACAAGAGATCTCCATTGAAAATTGGATTACCTGATGAGAGATCCCTTGTTTCTTACAAAATATGGCCTGTACTGTCCGAAAATAAAATAGACATTATAATTCGGAGTGTTGAAAAAACCGATGAGGGAAAAGATGAAACTGAGCAAAAGAAACGTTTGGAGATATATCTTGTTGGGGGAAATGAAGACTTTGTTAGACGTTTATGGAAGGAGCTATTGTTTAAACTTCTTAATGATGCTGCAAAAACTCAGCGAATAAGTACTACACAGAAT
>JAMOPD010000318.1 GCA_027064745.1 Thermococcaceae archaeon | reverse complement strand
CTACCGCGTTAAGGCCTACAGGCCAACCGCCATTTATCGGGTTCTCGAAGACAGCCCGTACAAGAACGATATCCAGGCGGTAATCTCCAACTACGTGGGCTTTGGGGTCTTCGAGGAGAGGCTCTTCCAGAGGCGGCTGAGGGAGCTTGAAGAAGTCCTCAGCCGCTGAGCTTCGAAAGCCTTTTCTCTTCTTCCGCCGTAGTTTGATGGGTGGTTACAGTTGGTAGTGGCTCTAGTCAAGAAGGATAAGATCAAGAAGCTTGTGAGAAAATTTCCAAGAAAAGAGATAGAACTAGAAAGAGCAATATACACCGATATACACCCAAGAATAACACTTAATCACCCAAAAGTGGCGAGATACATAAAGAACAACACACTAATAGACCCAATACTTGTGGACGTAGCCCTCGGACACACACACCGTCGAGTTTGAATCGGAAATATTAAAATCAGGGAATATATTAAAGAGATATATCGCTCCGTCTGCACAAGATGCATTGAAATATCACCTTCTGTTTCAGTTAGCGATGCTAAACATAATTCACGAGCATGGGGATGCATTTAGGCTTGCCCACATTGATCGGTACAAGCTCGGCGAAATATCCAAAAGAGCGATTAGAGAACATGCAAAGGCGGGCGAAACCCACGCGACACGTATATCCGCCGCAGACAAAAAAACAGATGCTACTCTTGAGGAAGCATACCTCATCAAACCGTTCAACGAGTTCGCATCTGACGAGAATATCCCAAAAATTGCAAAAACAGTTGCAGAGGAACTCGCAAACATTGGAATACACGTTGACAAAAAGAAGATAGAGGAAGCGTTCAGGAAAGCGAAGCCTGTGGTGGAAAGCCTGGTAAAAGAGGTATACATGAATCCGACTCACGAACTCGTCAGCAGCTCAATAGATGAACACCAATACCTGCTAGAGGGGATCAGGAACAATAAAGAACTCAGGCAGTTTCTGGCGGAGATCAGCGGGAAGAAGGTAGAGCCGGCGCCGAAGTTCAAACAGGTGCAGAAAGAGGGAACGCCTGAAACCCTCAAGCTCGAAGCCCAGAATCTCCTCGGCATCCTGAACGGCCTTAAATACGCAGGCTATTCTAAGGAAGCCATCCGGAGCGCCGTTGAGGATATGTTCAAACGCTCTGAGGAGCTCGCCGAAAGGGGAGAACTCGAAACCCTCGGCCTCTACCTCTGGACTGCGCACCTGTTAAAGGAGGGGCGCTTTGGCGATGCAGAAAAGTTCCTGAAAAGGAAAGTTAGGGTACCAAAAACTTAAAAAAGTGGAACCCTTAATTTCCTACATGCCCGACAAAACCCTCGTTAAAAGATACATACTGAACTTCCACGAGAGAGATTTCAGCGGCATAGTCCCGAGGGAGCTGAAGGTAAAAACCCTGCCCGGAAGGGCAACGATAATAGTCGGCCCGAGGAGGGCTGGAAAGACTTATTACCTCTTTTCTCTCATTGACAAAAACACTCCAGAGCGCTACCTCTACGTTGACTTCGAGCACCCCGTCTTCCACCCGATGACGCCGGGGGACTTCATAGACGTCCTCGACGCCTACCGCGAGCTCTATCCGGAGATAAAAAGGCCAGTTGTGATGCTCGACGAGGTTCAGGCCGTTCCGGACTGGGAGAGAATCGTCCGCTATCTCCTCGACGAGGGCTACACCGTCTACGTAACGGGCTCGTCCTCAAAGCTGCTCTCCCGCGAGGTGGCGACGCACTTACGGGGCCGCTCGCTCACTTACACCCTCTTTCCGCTCTCCTTCCGGGAGTTCCTGCGCTTTAAGGGAGTCGAGTACGGGGGAAGGGAGTTCTACAGGAATCTAACAAGGATAAACCGTCTTTTAGAGGAGTACCTCCGCTTCGGAGCCTACCCTGAAGTGGCCTTGCCCCCCGAGGAGATTAAGGAGCTCATACTGAGGGACTATCTCGACGTTCTCATAAAGAAGGACGTCCTCGAAAGGCATCGCGTTAAGAACGTCCACCTCCTCAACGAGCTCCTCTACTTCTCCCTCAGGGCCTACTCAAAGTACGTCTCCTTCGACTCCCTCTACCGGCTCTTCAAGGGCAGGCTGAGGGTAACGAAGAGGACGATAGCCAACTACTTCGCTTACCTTGAGGAGGCCTTCGCGCTCTTCCTCGTGAGGAGGTTCGGGCGCTCGCCGAAGGGAAGAATCGTCGCCCCGCGGAAGCTCTACCTGATTGATACGGGTCTGGCTCTCTTCGGGGAGAAGGACTTGGCGAGGGATGCGGAAAACGCTGTCTTCCTTGAGCTGATGAAGAGGTACTCCCTAAAGCCAAGTGTTGAGATTACCTACTGGAAGGACGAAGCGGGTAGGGAGGTGGACTTCGTCATCTCGGAGAACGGAAAAGCTAAGGAGCTAATTCAGGTCAGTCTCAGACTTGACGACGAGAAGACGAGGAAGAGGGAGTTCTTGGCTCTTCTCCATGCGTCAAAGCGGCTCGACTGCAAGAGCTTAAAGGTTATAACGCTTGAGGAGGAGGGGGTTGAGGATGTCTCGCTCTACGGTATGAACGGGCGGGTTGAGCTAATACCCCTCGCGAAGTGGCTCCTCGAGGGGGAAAGGCTTATCTCCAATGAAGGCGAGGTTTGAGAGGTGGTGTCCTTGTCGTTTTTGCCGTTGGCAGAGATGTTCATCTTCGGAGGGAAAAAGGAGAAATCAAGCAAAGAGAAGGAAACCACGGTCCCAAAGAGCCTGAGAGACAAGGTGAGCATAGTAGTAATGCACCACGGGAAGGGATTGTATTACCTGCTCAGTCGCGCAACGCCGGAACAGGACGTTGCCAAGATTACGAAGATTCTGGATCACAACCCGCTGTTGGGCCAACCGAATGCAACGCAGCGATCCGAGTACAAAAAAATATGTCGATGAAGCATCACCAGGGGAAGAATTAATAACTGTGCATTATCCTCTGCTCCACGCGTTCCTTGCGGTGGCAATGGCGTACCATACGGGTGTTCACAGCAAGCGATCTGCTGACACAGTAGAAGGCCTGCTAAATGCACTATACACGAACAGGAGAGATTATGCATACATAAAACAGAACTACAAGCAGCTCGCGGAAGCACTTGCATATCAGGCTGCAAAGAGAAAAATCACCGCTGATCCTGAAAAAACTGCGAAGGTGATGGAAAGGGCATTCGAGAAGACGTTCAAAATCATAGATAAACTACTCCCGGAAGTAAATGAAGAAAACCTCGAAGTACTCGGAAGGGCAATACACAAACACACCGACGATCCCTTCGTTGTTCTCCGCAATGCCGGCATCGACATAGAGCCAGAACTGGAAGAGTTCAGGCAGTTCCTGGCGGAGATTAGCGGGAAGAAGCTGGAGGAGACGGCATCCCCGGCCGTGGGAAAAGAAGGAGTATCAGACTCCCTCGGGTTAGAAGCCCAGAGGCTCCTTGGGATTCTCAGCGGGCTGAAGTTTGCGGGCTACTCCGAGAAGGCCCTCAAAGAGCTCGACGCCAGAATAGATGAGCTGATTAATGAGAAAAACCTTGAGCTTCTCGGCCTCTACCTCGGCTTCCAGAGGCTCCTTAAAAGAATAGATTTCAAGAGAGCCGAGCGGTTTCTCAAGCTTTAAAGGTTGAGCTCGACCCAGTTCTCTTTTCTTCCTTTTAGGATTTTTACAAGGCCTTTCTTCTCAAGGCGCTTGAACATCCGCCATGCTGTTGTTTTTGGGATACCCAGGGCTTCTCTCACCTCTGCCTGACTAGCTTTTCCCCCTTTGTCGAAGATATAAAGCAGTGCTCTTCTCTCCTCATCGTTCAGATCAAGTCCGTCAAGCCTTTCCATGAATTCAGGCCTGCTCAATTTTAGTCTTTTCTTCTCTCCCTTCTTCAGTCTGTATCCAAGAAAAACTCCAGTAACTGCCAATATCCCCAGAAGTCCGAAGAGCAGATATCTCTCCTCATGATCCCCTTTGCTGGGGGTCTGAGTATACGAGAGAACGTAAGATATGCCTTGGTTCCCTGGAGGCATGGTTATCCTATTCTGGGCTATTGAAAGTGGGATGTCGCTCAAGTCAACCACCACACTGTTGTTTGGAAGAACAACGGTAAAGCTGTAGTTTAGGGATATATTAAGCGTCCATACGAGTCCTTCCTTAGATGTTAAGTCAGGGGTGTAGTAGAAAACCCTTATTATCTGGGCGTTTCCTGGATATATCAGGATACTTCCATTTTCAACTTGAAAGTTTAGTGGATTTCCATTTTCATCTTCAACAAAAAAATTTTCATAATGTTTCCCAAGTAAGGGTAGCTCGAGTTGAGCGGCATATTCAGAAGGAATAAGCTTATATCCAACCTTAACATAACCATCATCATAGACCGTAAGGGTTACAGAAGACATTGTAAACTGGGCACTAACCATATTGAAGAAAACCAACATGAACATTATGAATATCAGGCCTTTTTTCATTTAATACCCACCTCCCAAATAAATAAAAGGAAAGTTCAGGCATGGGCAAGGATGAATTCATCGACTCTGTGGATGAGGTCAAGAGCTATTGCAAAGTGCATCTTAGCTTCGGCAGGTCTATGTTGTTTTAGAAGTTCTACCCCGAGCTTTATCTCTTGAACTGCAGTTCTGAGCTGTAGAGTTGCCTTTCTGGTATCAACTCCATTCTCCCTAAGCTTGTTTAGAGCCTTGCCATCCTTCTGGATTCTATCACCGATCTCCCTTAAGAATGCCCTAAGATCCTTCAATTTTTCATCAACTTCTTTTTCTCTTACTTTTCTCATGATGAACTCAATGGTCTTGTGAAAACCTACTACAGTTCTTCTATTCTCATTCATGATACTCAGGGCTTCCTGCCATTTTCCTTCATCCGCAAGGCTCTTCACTTCTTCATAGACACTCTTGAATGCATCTAATCTTTTCTGGAGCTCTGTAGTGTTATACCCTCTTTCATTACCGATTTTAATAGTCTTTTGGGCGATTTCCATACCTTTTTCTCCCCTGACTAAGAACTCCTTGACGATTTTATCAGCGTTCTTGTATGCGAGCTCCTGTCTTATTCTCTTTAGTTCCGAATCAAGCTTGGCTTTTTTCTCTCTCGCGACATTAAGGTCTTCTCTTGCCTTTTCGAACTTCTTCGCCTTCAAATCGTCAAGCACAAGCTTGTATGCATTTCTGGTTTCATTATAAAGTAAGGTTAGATTGCTGACGTCTATGCCCTGCTTCTGGGCGATTCTGATGGTCTTTCCAACCATCCTGAAGTATTCCATTATTCTTGCGGTTTCGGTTTTTATGTTTTCAATCTTTTTCCTGCCCTCTTTGAGCTGTATTAGAGCTGCTTTGTAGAAATGCATCGCTGTCAAGCTGTCGAGTATCGAATTGTAGTAATCACCAGATTCATACTCATTTACGGCCTTCGCCTTGTAATCTTCAGCCTTCTGGTAGTTTGCTAGGATACTTGAGTTTTCTGGAAGTTTATTCTTTATTGGTTCTATTCTTTTTTCAGCAAATTTGCTGAGTCTCTGGAGCTGGTTGATCAGCTGTCCCGCTATTGTCATCTCCCTTGTAGAATTGTCAAACTGCAGCGGGTTTGAACTTGTAGTATTTTCCGTTGCCATGCTCAGGGGAATCAGACTCCCCACCAGCAGCATGGCCATTATCAAGGCACTCCACTTCATGCACATCACCAATTGTGATTATGAACTCAACCTATATTAGGAACCCGGCGGAAAGAACGTTTCAGATCGTTCCAATTGCATCAATTACGTTTTTTAGATGAATTTGAGTCCAGGCAGCCTATATTTTACATCTACTAGTTAACTGGAGTTTTCTTACGTCCTTTTCTCTCGGGCACCTTCCTTCACAATACTTTCAGCATTTGGTCTAATAAATTTAAGCCTTATAGAATCATCCCAATAGGCCGAGTGCTTTGATTTACAAGTTCATAACACTTACAGGTAGGAGCATGCTTACATTTATGCCTAAGGGCCACAGGCTTGGGAAGAGATCAGCTAATAAACTACACTACCATCTTAATGGCAATCAAAATCAAAATTCCTGCAAAGCCCAGCTTCAGTTTTCCCGGTTGTATCTTGTGAGCAAGTTTTGCCCCGATGTATGCCCCTGTTATGAGTCCGGGAGCAAGGAGGAGTGCGGTTTCAAGACTGACCTGTCCCAGCTGGTAATGTTCATAAGCTCCGGCAAGGGCTGTAAAAAAGATTGCAACGCTTGAAGTTCCAATAGCATATCTCATGGGAACACCAATCATAGTGTGGAAGAGGGGCACGTTCAGTACTCCTCCACTTATTCCCAGCAGCCCCGATATAAATCCTGCAAATATGCCGACAAGGGGAACATTTTTGTAGTGTATAGAGGAAACTTCAGGATTGCATTTCTCCTTAGAGGTTTTGATAAGCTCATATGCTAAATACATTAACAGTACCGAAAAGATTACCCTAAGAAGAGCTTCGTTTATGAATATCGTTAGGTATGCCCCAGAAATTGCAGCAGGAACTGAGAAAAGCTCTTTGAGTGTGGCAACCTTCAGTAGAACTCTGCCCTCACGTAAATGCGTGAAGGCAGATACAAAGGAGCTCATGGCGATGCAGGTCAGACTTGTTCCTATTGCAAGATGCATCGGCAGTCCCATTACTGTCAGGGTAGGGACTATGAGAAAGCCGCCGCCGATTCCAAAGAGGCCAGCTATGATGCCTATGCCAATCCCAATCAGGAATTCGATGAGATAATCCAACATGGAAACTCTTTTAATATAAAGCATTAAAAACACTTTGGTGATAGCATGGGAAAGGATACACTTTGTTTCTGGATATTAGTCACTTTGATCTTTATCCTTACTCAGCCAGGTGCAATAGTTTTTGGAAACTTGGACGCACCCTATGGCTTCTACCGGGACTTGTCAGAATGGTTAGAGACATCTCTCGGGGGGTTGCTCATTATCCTTCCCTACGGCGTGTTTCAATGGAAACGCGGGAGGGTCAGCCGGAATAATTTTCTCCTCTATTTAGCTGTTATTATTGCAACTGCTGTCATCGCTTACTGGGCGGATATGGTGGCGTTTTCATCAATACGGGGAGGGCTTAGCATAGCGTCCTTTATAGAACTTAGCTTTTTGGGATTTATCTTTTCTTTGATAGTGCTTTTTTTGATGATAACAAACCATCATAGCTTTCCGTATTATTATCCCTACGACAGGCCTCTGGTGATTGCATGGCTGGTCATGATAGTTGCAACGCTCCTTCTTGGGGCGGCTTACCTGAAGGAAAAGCTCACGGAACAGCGAATCCAAGCCCTTTAAGTATCATCCTCAGAGCTAAAAAGAACATTACCACGGCGAAGGCCTTTTTCAAAGAGGAAGCCCTTGTTCTCTTGGCTATGCCAGCGCCGAGCTGAGCCCCCACGATGAGGCCTGGAACAAGGAGAATCAGCCATTGGGTCTCTACGTTGCCCATGGCGTAGTGTTTGATTGCCCCGGAGGTTGCCGTGAAGACTATCGCAAAGCTTGAAGTAGCCACCGCATAGTGTATTGGCAGGCCGAGGTAAGTCAGGAAGGGCACGTTGATTATGCCCCCTCCCACGCCGAGGAGCCCGCTGGCAATTCCGGCAAAGAAGCCTCCAAGTGGAACCAGCCTGTAGCTGATTTCAACGTCTTCGAGCCTGACCTCACTCGATTCGGCCGTTTTCTTGCGGTATATCCTCACCGCGACGATAATCAGCGCGAGACCGAAGATTACCTTCAGCTGAGCGGCACTTATAAAGGAAGTCAGCCACGCGCCGATGTAGGCACCAACTACGGCCATCGAAGCCAGCAGAAGGCCGGCCTTGTAGTGTATCCTTCTCTGCCTTGAGTATGCTACCGCCGAGCTGAGGGAGGTAAAGACGACAGCCGCACTGGAAGTTCCGACGGCGTGGTGTATCTCAACGCCAAGCAGGTTGAGGGTGGGCACCACCAAAAAGCCCCCTCCGAGGCCGAAGAGGGCCGCAAGGATTCCGATGAATACCCCAAGCGCGAAGTAGGAGAGGTATTTCAGCATTAACCATCCCTCAGAATGCGTCGTATGGTGTCGCTTATGCTCCAGACATCAATAATACCCGCACGGGAAACCTTCTCAAAGTGCCTGTCGTTGGTAACGAGGATTGCCCCGCTTTTCAGGCACGTCGCCGCGTGGACGGCATCCGCAAGCTGGGTTTCGGAGAAATACTGGAGAACGCGAAGCACTTCCTCCCTGCTTGGGTTCACAATCGTAACCTGCCTTCTGATGAACTCATAGAAGTCCAGTGCGTTGAGCTTTTCAGCGTATTTTCTGTACTCGGCCATCAAGACGTCGTTTGCCACCAGAACGTAGCGTTTGCTGGTTAAAAAATGGAGTAAAAGCTCGGTCGTGTCAGTCCAGCCCCGTTTAATCGCCGCTATGAAGACGTTTGTGTCGAG
>JAMOPD010000317.1 GCA_027064745.1 Thermococcaceae archaeon | reverse complement strand
ATGTAGCATTTTTCATTTTGTTCTGAAATACTTTCAGCAGAAACAAAACTCCTGGCCCAATAATGCCCAACACTATCCACTTCCACATTCTCACGCCCCCAAGCAGGAACCATCAAAAACATTATACAAAAAGTAATATATAACCATTTCTATCGTCACGTAAGTACAACATAAATGCACACATTCAGCACAAAACAAACCAAAAACAACAAGTAAAAAACAATTACTTAAGCTTCATTTCAAAACTCATTATCGGCAGGGAGCCTTTCTATCTTAACCCCCAACTTTGTCAGTTCCCTTATCATTCCTATCTGCACAAAAGCCTCTATTCTTGTCCTCTCACCATACTTAACTTCCAAGATTTCACCAATAGAGTTGAGCAGCGCCATAATTTGGAGAACTTTCTCTTTTTCAGGGATTACTATTTCAAAGAGCCTGTATTTTGGAAGTGTTAGAATTACATTCTCAAGGGCAGAATAGAGCTCATCCAATTGGGAAAACTTGGCGGATATTGAGACAGCATCAAAAAGACGAACTCCCCTCTCCTCTGCGATAGCGCGTATTCTCCTCTTTTTGTCCTCAATATCCTCTCTCTTTGTGAGATCCATCTTGTTCAACACAACTATCAGGGGCTTGTCGAGGGTTTTTAACTCCCTCAAAACCCTTAGAGATGCTAAAAACTTTCTCCTAACTTCTCCCCAAGGTTCGCTGGCATCCAGAATAAGAAGGATTACATCAGCTTTGACTATCTCCTCAAGCGTTGAGTGGAAGGCTTCGACTATAAACGGTGGCAGGTTGTCTATGAACCCAACAGTGTCCGTCAGGAGAACCTTCTTCCCACCGAGCCTGAACTTCCTCGTCGTTGTGGCCAGTGTTGTAAACATCTGATCCCTGACCTCTATCTCTTCCTCTGCAAGGGCATTCAGCAGAGTAGATTTCCCAGCATTTGTGTATCCTGCCAGAGCAATGAGGATGAACCCAACCTCTTCCCTCCTCTTCCTCTTGACCTCTCTATCCTCCCTGACCTTCTCCAGCTCCTTCCTTATCTTACCCATTCTATATCGAATGTGTTTGAGGTACTGCTGGGTCTGGTACTCACCCATGCCCTTAAAGCCCGCCCTGTCTCCCATCTTTATCCTCCTGATGGCCTCTTTGACGTGGGGAAGCTGATACTGGAGGTTTGCAAGCTCCACCTGAAGCTTTGCCTCTTTTGAATGTGCCCTCTGTTCAAAAATCTCAAGAACAAGCTGCCATTTATCAATTACCTCTATTCCTAGTCCCTTTGTAAGGTTATATGCCTGAGATGGTGTGAGCTTGTTCGCAAAGATAACCTTATCTGGCTGGAACTCTTCTATGAGCTCTTTTATCTCCCTGAGCTTTCCGGGCCCGATGTTGAACTTTGGATGTTCTTCCCTGACTTGTTCAAGGATAGCAAGAACTTTGTATCCAGCACTCTCCAGCAGCTCTTCAAATTCCTCTCTACTGAGTTTTCTCCTTGGAGGATGTCGTATTACTCCTATAGCTTTCATCATGAAGGCATTAATTTTTGCCTTTAATATTCTTTCGATCACGGGGGTCACTGTTGGTTAATAACCAAATGTTGGCGATAGAACTTTAAATCCAGAAAACAAGGTATTATCGGTGATTACCATGGAGTGCGAGGATGTTAAGGTTAAACTTTCCGAGATTGAAGAGCTTCTAAACACCCTAGGGAAAAAGCACCCAAAAGAGATTTCCGCATTTTCAAGATTCCTTAGGGAGGTTGTCGAGACTAAAGCCCTCACAACGAGGGAGAAAGAGCTCATTGCTTTAGCTTTGGGCATCTCTGCTGGCTGTGAGTGGTGTATCTACCTCCATACTCAGAAGGCTCTTGAAGCTGGTGCAACAAAAGAAGAGCTTATTGAGGCAGGCCTCGTTGCAGTCCTCATGGCTGGAGGCCCAGCTTTAATGCACCTGATTCCGTTAATGAAGGCAATAGAAGCATTTGAAAAAGAGCATGCAGAAAAGTAGATAGGAAGAGGTTAACTCTTTCCAGATCTCAATTTAGCAGAAAGTACCTGAAAGAAATTTAAGCTCCTCCAAGCTTAATAATTGCCTCTGCTAAATCTCCTTTTGTTTCTTCCAATGCTTTTTTAGCAGTTTCATAATCAACGCCTGTTTGCTCCATGACAAGCTTTATGTCATCCTCTGAAATGTTTAGAATTTCCCGAATCTCTTCTTCACCAACTATCTGGTAACTTTTTTCTCCATGGGCTGTTATAACTGTAACAACGGGCTCTTTGAGAATTATTTCTTTATTCTCTAATCTAATTACGACCTCTTTAACTCCATCGAGCTCTTCCATCTTAATTCCCATCTGACGCATGAGCTTCTTCATCTGCCTGGGGTTCATTCCCATCATCTTTACCACCTTGAAAAGATAGACTTCGGGTTTTAAAAAGCATACTGTCAGGATAACTGTGGGAGCGCCTGACGGGCTGTCTAACTCCTGACAGTATCTTAAAGATTGGGAAATAATTTAAATATGTTTAGGTTATAGTTACTTGCGAGTGAGGGGAATGCCGTTCATTCCGCAGGGTAATGTGACTGATAAAGGCCTGCTGGCGGTCATTCTAGGGATGGTTCTTTTCTATGGTGTTATGCGTATTTATGCCCGATTCATGGATGCTTATATCCAGAAGAAGGAAAGGGAACTCCAAGAGAAACTCAAAGAGGAAGAAGAGATAGGCGATGTTTATTGACTCTCTTTTTTGTTCTCTGGGAAATTTGAAGTTTCTTCATTTGTTCTCATTATCCTTGCTCTGTATTCTTCGTACTTCTTCTTTGCCTCTTCCGCCTTCTCCTTCTCACCGAGGTATTCGTAGGCCTCTGCTACGTGCTTCCACCACATTGGATCTTCTTCTGCCTCCTTTAAGCAGTACTCTAAGAATCTCTGATATGCCTCTTTAGCCTTCTTATGCTCTCCAAGCTTCTTTGCTATGTTGCCAACATCTTCCCAGAACACGCCTTCTTCTTTTGCTTCGTTTTCATAGTATTCAAGGGCTCTTTCCCAGGCTTCTCTGGCCTTTTCTTCGTTTCCGAGCTCTTCATAGAGCTTTGCCACATCCTCCCAGAACCAGGGTTCCTCCTCAGCGTATCTCTCAAGAGCTTTAGCTGCTCTCTCCATGTCTCCAGCCTTCTTCCAGTATTCATGGGCCTCCTTCAGGTAGTAGGTGTCCTTCTCCTTCTCATACAGAGCTTCGTAGATTTCTGCAGCTCTACCATACTTTTTGGCTTTTTCATAGGCCCATGCTGCACTTTCCATCCAGCCGAGTTTCTCATACATCTCTGCGGCTTTGAGATAATTGCCTTTCTTCTCGTATTTTCTGGCTGCGGCCTTATATTTTCCTGCTTTCTCAAGGCTCTCTGCCGAGCGGAAGCGATCTGAGATGCTCAGATCGGGCTCGCTTATGTACCATATGCCAAAAACCAGGATAACAACAAAGAACACTATTATTCCAAGAACCCAGTCCAGATGTTGCCACGTTATGCTTAGGTAAGTTCCATAACCGCTTATGATGGTGAATACTGCTAGTATAATGCCATATTTCCAGCTCTCAGCATAGAGTGTGAGTCCGGTGAAGAAGAGCAGCATTAAGGTAACTCCAAGGAATCCAAGCGTGAGTATCACCTGAAGCAATAATTTCCATCCTCCATACCAGACTATGCCAGCACCTATTCCAAGGATAATGATCAAAAATCCGATGATGTATGCCTTTATTCTGTCCATTTTTCCACCCCCTCTAAACTCAGCAGGAATCTTTTGTACTCTATCTTTGGAGTATAAAAGCCCATACCATCCGAAGATACTACCCTGTGACACGGAACTATTATGGGATATGGGTTCCGTTTCATGGCACCGCCCACAGCTCTTGGGGAAGTTCGACCCAGTTTGGCTAATTCACCGTAAGTTATCACGTTTCCTCTTTTAACATTTTTTGTGAGTATTTCATAAACTTTCTGCTCGAAAGGCGTTACTCCTCTGAAACTGAGGTATTTCATGGTCTCCTCATTGTCTATTTTTCCAATTAGGGTATCATGCACAAGTTTTGTAAATGGGGACATTCTCTTCTCCAGATCCACATTAACATTCCTTTTAATCAGAAAATCTACCAGCGAGTTTATTCTCTCCTTTAGATAGCCTCTACCATCCAAAGAAAAAGTTATTCCGTTAATTTTGTCCTCAAAAATGACCGCAATCCAGAATTCCCGGCCAGAAATCTTAAATCTCTCCACGCTCAGCATCTTTACACCTCCTAAGCTCTTCTGCAGCTTTTCTTAGGGGGCCTGCAATGGAATGAGCTTCCCTCCCATAGAGAAACGACCTCCCAAGGAAACGCCTGAATATTGTTTTGAAATACCCTCTCCGCACGGGGTCTTTTGGATAATCGAGGATCTCAAGGAGCTCTCCCCAAATTCTGACTAGAGTTTCCTTTTCTTGCCATGTAGCCGGTTCTAAAGAATGTTTAACTTCAGGGACTTTTTCTTCGTAGAGTTCATATAGAATGACTGCAACTGCATGACTTAAATTCATCGTGGGATATGCTTCACTTGTTGGGATCGTGAGGGTTAGATCCATAAGCTCAAGCTCCCTGTTATCAAGTCCCCTGCTCTCCCTTCCAAAGAACAGCCCTATTTTTCCGGGATATTCCATGAGTTTTTTCTTCAGCTCCTTGGGCTTAAGTGGAGCCCTCTCTGGGATGTACTTCTTTCCAGCGATAGCTGTGGTGCCGACAGCTAAGTCGACCACTTCCAGAGCATCCTTAAGGCTCTTCACAACTTTTGCATTCTCAAGGATGTCCCGGGCATGCATTGCAAACTTATACGCCTCACCTTTGATTTCTGGAGGATTAACGAGTATAAGCTCATCCACACCAAAGTTCTTCATAGCTCTTGCCACAAATCCGATGTTCATCTGATATTCAGGCTCCACAAGGATCACCGCGAGCTTCATCTCTATCGGAAAAGATTTAAGGCGAGGGATTAAAATGCTTGCGGTGGGAGAATGAAACGAGAATATCTTGGGCTGTTTCTATGCTCTTCGGCTTTTGCAATCTCGATTTACATGATGATCGGAGTTGTAATGGTACTCCTAACCGACAGGGCAATTGTTTTGGGCAGGAGTGTGAGCGGTCATGTCCTGCTGATGCTGGAGGCTCCGGTTCTGGCTCTGATTCTGTTATCCTCCGCATTCCTGAGGAAAAAGGCAAGGTTTTTCTGCTGCGTTTCGCTATTTTCGGCATTTTCTCTGGCGCTGTTCCAGAGGGCAGATATTGAGGTATCACCGGTGTTTCTTGCAGGACTCGTGCTTTCTATCATCGCGCTTATAGCAGGATTTTCGGGAGAGAAGCAGCAGGTGAGCCTAAACGAGAGAACTGCAAATGTTATTCTAAGCATTGCCACAGTTGCTGTCATGGTGAAGGCATGGAGCTTTGTATGGCCTGAGGAATTGAAGCTGCTGGTGTTTCTAATGGGAGCTGCTGGTGCTATGTTGTTGCTCTTCAAGAACAGAGTGGTGTCAAGCGGAGGCATACCCTTTCTGGTGTTCTTTTACTGTTCAGCAGCATACACGCTCTATGCCTCCGATCTGGTGAACTGGCGGATTTTCTGGACGGTTTCTATAGTTCTGCTTGCATACTCCCTAATTCCGCTGAGGAAGCTCCTGAGGTGATGATGATGAAAATCTGCGTGCTTGGGGCTGGATCAATAGGCTCCCTTTTTGGGGCTCTGCTGGCGAGGGCAGGGAATGAGGTAATTCTTATAGGGCGCGAGGAACATGTTAGGGCAATAAATGAGAAAGGGCTTCGAATCGTTGGCGCTGAGGATTTCACAGTTTATCCTGAGGCCTTAACCTACGCTCCGGAGGAGGAGCCTGACTTAATGATCATCGCGACAAAATCATACTCAACTGCCTATGCCCTGAGGTGTGCCTATGGGTGTATCGGGAGGGAAACATGGGTTCTGAGCATTCAAAATGGCCTCGGCAATGAGGATCTCGCCCTGAAGCACACGAAGAATGTCCTTGGTGGCATTACAACAAATGGCGCGATGCTGGCTGAATGGGGTGTTGTGGAATGGACAGGAAAGGGCATAACAACCATTGGTCTTTATCCCAAAGGCAGACATCAATTTGTTGAAACGGTCGCAAGGACTTTCAATGAAGCTGGCATCGAGACCTACGTCACTGATAACATCATAGGCTGGAAGTGGGCTAAGGTCATCGTTAATTCGGTCATAAACCCTATAGGAACCGTGCTGGAGGTTAAAAACGGTTTTATTCTTGAGGATGACTATCTTCAAGGAATTGCTGTGGGGATAGTGAGAGAAGGATGCATGACAGCCCAGCAGTATGGAATAGAATTCGAAGTTCATCCGCTTGAGCTCCTCTGGAGCACCCTTGAAAAGACAAGGAACAACTACAATTCCATGCTTCAGGATATCAGAAGAGGCAAAAAAACCGAGATAGACTACATAAACGGTAAAATCGTTGAATATGCTGAGGCTATTGGCTTAAAAGTCCCCATGAATGCCCTTTTATGGAGTCTTGTGAAGGCCAAGGAGCGGAAGATAAATAAGGCAGATTAGTTATATTCTAACAGGGGGATTGGAATGCCAATATTCGGCGGAAAGGAAAACAGTGTCTTTGATGCCATCAACAGGCACATGGAGGCTGTGGAGGTTACTCTGAAAAAATTCAGGGAGATGATGGTGGCTTATCTTAATGAAGACTTGGAAAAAGCGCGAGAGCTGGAGGTTCAGGTGGACAGGCTTGAAAGCGAGGCGGATACGCTGAGGAGGGAGATAGAGACGATGCTCTATGAGGGGGCATTTCTGCCTGCAAGCAGGGGAGACTATGTTAGATTATCGGAGGAGATTGATCAGGTTGCGGATGCCGCTGAAAGTGCGGCCCATACATTAATCCTTGCCAGACCTAAGGTGCCGCTTGAGATAAAGGACGAGATTATAGCTCTCGTGGATGCTGCACTTGAAACCTACAGGATCCTCATGTCGGGTGTAAAGAATCTCAATGTTGATGTTAATAAAGCACTGGAATATGCCAAAAAAACGGAGGATGCCGAGGAAAAGGCGGATGAGTTGGAGTATGATGCAAAGAGAAAAGCTTTTGAAAGTGAAACGATAAGCACGTATGCAAAGCTCATATGGAATCAGATTCTGACAAAAATTGGGGATATAGCTGACAGGGCTGAAGATGCCTCTGATCAGGTCATGCTCATGGCAATAAAAAGGAGGGGTTGATATGAAGGTTTTGGTTGCTGCACCGCTGCATGAGAAGGCTTTTGAGGTTTTGAGGAACGCAGGTTTTGAAGTTTTATATGAGGAATATCCGGATGAAGAAAAGTTAGTTAAACTTGTGAAGGATGTTGAGGCAATAATAGTCAGGAGCAAGCCGAAGGTTACGAGAAAGGTAATTGAGAATGCTCCAAAGCTCAAGGTCATCGGAAGGGCTGGCGTTGGTTTGGACAATATAGACCTTGAAGCTGCTAAAGAGCGTGGGATAAAGGTCGTCAACAGTCCTGCCGCAAGCTCGAGGAGTGTTGCGGAACTGGCAGTTGCATTAATGTTCAACGTGGCCAGAAAAATAGCTTTTGCCGATAGGAAGATGCGTGAGGGAGTTTGGGCCAAGAAGCAGTGCCTTGGAATGGAGCTTGAAGGTAAAACTCTTGGAATAGTCGGTTTCGGAAGGATAGGCTATCAGATAGCGAAGATAGCAAAAGCCATTGGAATGAATCTTCTTCTCTATGACCCGTATCCTAACTTTGAAAGGGCAAAAGAGGTTGGAGGGAAGTTCGTTGAACTTGATGAGCTCTTAAAGGAAAGTGACGTCATTACACTTCATGTGCCCCTTCTTGATTCGACGTATCACCTCATCAACGAGGAGAGGCTTAGACTCATGAAGTCCACGGCAATACTCATAAACGCCGCTAGAGGTGCAGTAGTTGATACTGAGGCTCTTGTTAAAGCCCTGAAGGAAGGATGGATTGCTGGAGCTGCCCTTGATGTTTTCGAGGAGGAACCATTGCCCAGAGACCATCCACTCACAAAGCTTGATAATGTTGTTTTGACCCCACACATTGGAGCTTCGACGGTTGAGGCTCAAATGAGAGCCGGAGTTCAAGTGGCGGAACAGATAGTCGAGATTTTAAAGAGTTGATGTTTTTTCTTTTTGCTATTTTTGCAGGTGTGTTTTTCCGAAAATTTACCAGTATGGTGGTGAACTTTCGCAGGAAAGTTTTGCAGTATGGTGATAAACTTTTTAGGAAGTTTATACAAGGGCAAAAGAGGATTTGAAGAGAATTCTGGTTGACCAGTGAGAACTTCCATCTGAGAGACTCTGGAGGAAAAGGAAAAAAATCATTGAGCGGGAGATTAAGAAAAGCCTTCTGCCTCTTCTCAAACTTTGGGGGCAGGATAACATACAG
>JAMOPD010000316.1 GCA_027064745.1 Thermococcaceae archaeon | reverse complement strand
AAGGACGATTGCAGAGAGTGACCTTGAAAAAAGACGAGAGAACCTCCAACCGTACCTCGACGAGGCCAAACGGCTCTTTGAGGGGAAGAATCCCGTTGACGGAAAGGCTCTGAATGAGTACTACATTCAGCCGAATGCTCTAATCGTAGACAAAGATACTTGGGACAAAAAAGAAGAAGAGATAAAATCTGGGAGAGAATGGGACGTTCAAGAGTTTCTTGAGAATGACAACCAGTGGTACGTCGTTATTGGGGCACCTTTTGGAACTGGGAAAACAACGTATGTCAAACATCTTGCCTACATGCTCGCAAATGAGTTTGATAGGTACAAATATGTTCCTATTTTCATACGTCTTAAGGAGTGGACGGAGGAAGAGGTTAAGAACAACGCTGTTGCTGCTTCCAATGAAGAATTAATTTCAACTGTGCTTTCTCAAGTTATCCAATCAGATGCAACGCCTTTATTGATTTTAGATGGCCTCGATGAGTTCAGTGGAGGTGCTAGGAGTATTTACAACTGGATTACAAGTCTTTACAAGGATTATCAAGAAATGAAAGTTGTTATAACCACGAGATTAAAAGCGGGGATTCCTGAAGACCTCCACTTTAAAAAATACGTCCGCCTTCTGGGATTTAGAGATGATCAGATAGAAGAATTTTTCAAAAAGTATGGTTTTGATGATATTGATTTGTCCAAAGTCCGGGATTTCGGACTCAGCGATGAGGACTTACGAAAACCCCTCTTCTGCTGGATGATTGGTAATGCCTCTTCTCAACTGGAAAATTTTGACAGGTTGTTTTTAGAAGGAGAAAGTGAGAATAAAAAGACGGCCTTTTTCTACTATGTTCTTACCCATCTTCTCCTCAAAGGAAAGCATATTCATATGGCAAATAAAGAAGATTATCCCCTGTACAGAAAAGAAAAAGAGTTTCTCCGCTTAGCGGCAGCTTTTATGAACCTTAAAAATTACTTGAAAGAACCCATTACATATGATGAGCTAGTAAATTGGGTAAAGACCCTTGATGCAGACTTAAACTTAGACATAGATATGCATGATAAAGATAGTAAGAATAAACTCATAGAACCCTTTTTGACGAGTTATTTTTATCTGCACCAGACAATAAAAGGAAAGACTATTGAGTTCATTCATCAAAGCTTTCAAGACTACTTTCTTGCGGAATACTACTATGAGAACATCCGTGAAGGCAGAGTGGAGATGCTGAACGTTGGGATACCCAATGAAGCGACGATTAATTTCCTAAAAGGGTTGGTGGAAGTTTCAAGCGATTCTAATGCTTTAAAAAAACTAAGAGAAATAAGCAAATTTCTTCCAGACTTCTTTGACTTTGAAAGGCAGAGCAGGAATGCCAAGGAGATAGTAGAAAACGAGAATATAGTTATTCCCTCAATTAGAAATGAGGTAAGGACTAGAAAGAGGTTATGGATTGAAATACCACTACAAAGCGATATATTCAAAACATTATGGATTCACCGGTGGATAGCATTAGCAAGCTTAAAAGATGAGGTAAAAAGAAGAAGCTTGCCTAAACGGATCCTTGAAACCCTAATAAGAT
>JAMOPD010000315.1 GCA_027064745.1 Thermococcaceae archaeon | reverse complement strand
ACCGTCGGCTTTAATGCTCCAAAGTTTATAAAATTACACATGCATGTGGTTATGCTTGCCCGATTGAGCAACTTATTTCAAGGATTTACAACCTTTTGTATCAAAATGAAAAAGCCCACTGCACTCAAAATACCTAATCCAAACACTCCAGCAGCCAGCATTGAAACACCAGCGTCATGCTCAATCAGCCATGCAAAAGTCAGCTGTGATAGGGGTATGATAAGGGTAGCCAATGCATCAAAAATTCCTCTGTAAGTGCCGAGCTTTTCAAGAGGGATTATCCTCTGAAATAGACTGTCAAAGGAAATGTTTAGAAGCTGTCTTCCAAAGTTCAAAAGCAAAATTCCGGCAAAAAGCAAGCCTAACGAAGGCAAGCCCAAAAGCAGAACCGCCAGGCTTTCAAGCAGCATTCCAATGATAAGGGGTTTTGAGATCCCAATTTTACGCTTGTGGGCAAAAAGAGTTATTCCAATTGCACCAGTTAAACTTCCTAAAGTTCCAACGGAGTTGAGCAGCCCATAAACAATCTCCCCGATGGTCAAATCTTTGAGAGCACTGAAGACAAAAATCCTCGCTGGGGCTATTGCAAAGTTGAAGAGCAGGACTAATGCAATTCCTGCAAAAATGACCCTGCGAGAAACTTCAAGTTGAACTGATTCGCTTTCTTCTTCAGTTGTTTTTTCCTGCTTTACAGGAATGTTAATGTATGGAATAAGAACTAGAGCCCCAATTAAGAGAGAAACTGCATCTAAAAGCATAAGCCTAACTCCAAAGAGGTAAGCAAGATAACCCACAATGGGAAACACAACAAGAGAAGTTACCTCTCCGACGGTTTGTACTTTTGCGTTGAGCTTTTGAAGCTCAGACTCTTCAAGAGTCATGGAAGCTATAAGCGTAAAGCCGAAGTATCTATGAAGAATATCAAGAGCCGAGATTAATGAAATTAAAACATAAAAGGCCCAAATGTTTGAGGCAAACTTTATTATCACCAAAGCTAAGAAAGACTGAATGAACAATGCGAGAAAAGCAAGCCTAACTTTTTTCTCAGTCTTATCAAGAAAGCGACCCATCAACGGAGGGAATATAACCCAAGGAAACATGGAAGCAAATGAATAACCCGCAACACTCAGGAGGGAACTCGTTTGGTTAAGGAGATGCCAAGGTAGGGCTATGCTTTCAATTGCATCTCCAATGACTCTGAGCACAGTTGTGATCAGTAGGAGTGTATAGAGTTTAGATTTCATTGAAGTCACCCTTTACTTTTTGAGTTACCTCAGATAAAAGTTATAAACTTTCTGGAGAACTTTAAATATGCCGTTCACACCTTTCCACTTTGGGCCAGCGTTATTATTTGCAACGCTCTTTGGGTATTTGGATTTCTTGACTTTCATGATTGCTAATGTAATCGTGGACTTTGAACCTTTCTTGGTTTTGAGCTTTGACTTAGATTTGTGCTATGGATATCCCCTCCACGGCTTTTTCCACACTTTTATTGGAGGCTCTCTGGTTGCCTTAGCTTTGGCAGAGGTTATGGCAAAATTTTACAAACATTTGGGAAAAGAGATAAATATCAAAAAGCTTAGAATTACAGCCTTAAGCGGAGTCTGGCTTCATATAGTTCTCGATTCCTCCCTCTACACGGACATAAAGCCCTTCTATCCTCTGAGCTGGAATCCATTTTACGGCGAATTTTCAGCTTTCGAAGTTTACGGCTTTTGTGTAATAGCTTTTCTCTTGGGGATGCCATTATATCTGCTGATGAACTTAAAGCTCCATCCTAAACACTAAAACGTCAGGCTCCTTAAAGTCAGACCAGTTCTTAAATCCGAGCTCTTTTAAAGGCTCAATTAAATCTTGCTTATCTTCAGGGAGCATTATGTCAATGTTACCATAACCTATTTTTCTGGCTTCAAAACTCATTGCAGGTAAAAAGTCTTCTATGCTCTCGACTGAGAGCTTGAAAGGTGTAAATGTAGGCTCATTTTCGTGCATTGGAGGATAGAGGAATTTGAACCCATTGTATTCCCTTATCTCCGCTCTTCTATTTAGCCACTCAACACTTTCTTCGCATTTATGCAGAAACTTCCACCCGTAAGGAATGTACTCATTATACTCGAGCTCATCTAAAAGCTCAATTTTCGCTTTCTTTGGCTTGACTTTTTCGCCAAGAGGCTTTTGGAGACAATAAAAGCGCTTTGCAAGCTTAAATCCATCTTTCTTTGCCATAGTAATGCTTTCTCTGTTGAGGAAATAAGTTGAGAATTCCAGTGCATTTATAACACTTTTCTCTGCCAGCTCTTTTCCTTTGTGAAGTCATGAAATTATGAAGGACTCTTCCAAAGCCGCGTTTTTGATAATTAGGATGAACCCTAAGCCCTTCAAGCCAGTCAACTTTGTAAGACTGTAAGCTTTGCCGTTCCGATAACTTTTCCTTCAAGCTCAAGAACATAGAAGTTTCCTTCTCTTAGCCAGCTATCAAAAACCCGAGCAAGATAATCCTCACCTTCCCATGTTAAGCGGGCTATCTCATCGATGAAGGGCTTATCTTCGGGTCTAGCAGGCCTAATTATTGGTTCCATCGTACCACCAAAAGTTCTATGCACCCTTGACATTTATAATTTTCCTACGTAGACTATTGCTTTTAAACAAAGCATTTTTGAGCTGTTGTAATGTTAATATTGCCAGCTTTACCTTACCTTAATCTCAATCACATCCCAGCTCTTCCAGCCTTTCTCTCCAAAGGCAACTATATAGAGATAATAAGTCCCCGCTTTTTGAGCTATCACCTCAACCTGAAATTCTATGGTTTCATTGGACTTTAAACAGAACTTCTGTGGGGTAATTTTGACATTCAAACCTTCTATTTCTGTTAATTTCCCAGACATATAGCTCCATGAGGATTTTGAAGCTTCCGGACCGAGGTATGCCCTCAACACTACACAACCATCATAGTAGCATGTGTTCTTAGACCCACCAGCTTCTCCTACGTGATATTCCTTTCCAGTAATGCTGCCTCTTACCTCAACTCGCTCTCCTTCATGGATAATAATCTCCTTTTTACTCAGTTTAATTGAATCAATGTTGAACTCTCCATATCCTGGATGCATGCATCCCTGCATTGGTGTGTTATTGGAAGTTCTTGAAGTATCTAGTTGTATTATTACCTTTTTATCCATGTCCCCTCTAATATAAGCCACAATCTTGTCTGCTTTGATCTTCGGAATAATCCACAGGTATGATTCGTATAGGAGCGGTGCTGTTGTGGTTTCGAAAGTCGAAGTTGATCTAAGTATATTTTTAGCATTAAACTTCAGAAAGAGTGTTCTATCATCATAAGCACAGGCAGTGAGGTTAAACCTCCATCTTCCGTCAATCCGGAGAATTAACACTTTGGTGATATTTTTCTCTGGATGAACTTCCCCCCACCCAGTGCGCCTCCATCCTTTGTGCGGCAGATTATCAGGAACTGGGTATTCCACGAATTTGGAACAGTTTTGTGTCCATTGGATTGGTTGTTCTTTGGGAATTTCATATCTGCTGGGAGTATAAATTAACAAAATCCCTGAAACAAAAAGGGAGACGAGCAAAATGGCAAAGATAACTCTTTTGGTCATGTTCAACCCTCATGTAACGTCAAGGACGATTCCTAAGTCCTCCTCAATTCCGTCTATTGGACTGTATGCGGAGACTGTGTCCGTACCTCCCCAATATATACCATAAAGCACTGCGGCTTCATTTCTGTAATTGTGGTAAACCGGAGCTCCACTATCCCCTCCTGCGGCATAAAAGTTGGCTTCCATTTGACAATAAAAGTATGCAGTAGGTGGATATCCATACTTAAGTTGTTCTTCTTCTGTATAATGCATCACGGATGTTACACATTTATTTATTATCGAGCCAGAAGTTTTTCCAGTTGTTCTACCAACTTTATATACTATCTCACCAACATACTGTTCAACAGAATATTTCTTTCCAATTACATTCCCATTGGCATAGATCTCTGTAGATATATCAGCATTTGCTACGTGAATTAACAGTGAGTCACTGTACCTGTAAGGAACAGGTTCATCATCCCTGAAAAAAGGATTATATGAAATTTGGCCAATGTAATAGTCTTCACTACCTGTATCTGGCTGATAGACATGTTGTCCACTAGTACCATAAATTCCAAAATGGCCAGCTGTTATGGCATATTTCTTGCTACCATAGTAACCGACATAACCTAATGTACCAATTCCTCCTAACTCTTTATTTGCTATTTGTATTCCTCCAATAAGAGGTCTAATTGGATCTGTATTAGTATTTAGTCTCATGTATTCTCTCTTCTCAACTCTTACTGCTTCTTTTGGTATTGCAAGTTTTTCTAATTCGTTTTCAAGAAGTTTTAGTTTCTCTGGTGTTACGTTTGCTAAACCGATGGTTAAAGTGTTGTGTGCCTCATCAGCATCAATCATTGTAATTCCAAGCTTTTCAAGAGTCTTAGCGTCAAGCGTTTCCATTAACTTTTTCCACTTTACTAGCTGTTCAAAGCTGTGTCTTCCCTTTAGGAATACCACGTTTACTTTCCCTTTGTATTTTCCTAATGCTTGTTTGATTTTCTCTTTGTCTTTTTCGTCCTTCACGTACACGAAGATTAATCCTTTCTCCTCGTTAATAAACATTCCTCCGTAAGAAGGCAAATTGGTGGAGAATTTTCCATGAAGCTCGTCAATCCCCACCAGATCAGTTAAACCCCTTGCAGCTTGGTGTAGAATCCTAACATCAGGCTTCTTGAACAATCCATAAGGCATTTCCTTGAATGCAAACCCCTCAAAATCCCTGAGTTTCTCAGGCTCCTGGCAATACCACCAAACTCTAGGTTCACTCTTCTCAACCCACCACCCATTCTCAAAAACCCAATAACTCACAAGCTGACAAGCCCTGCCCTTATCATTACCGCTGATCTCAGCACTTCCAAAAGAACTCAAAACCAACAAACTAAGTAACAAAACACCCAGTAGTTTCCATCGCATTGGTATCACCAGTTGTTAATACCCCTTCTTTAATTTTTTTAATTTCGTTACACTAAGAATTTCAAAACTATGAAAAAATGAAAGCAAACATAAAGTAACTTTTTAGATTCTAGTAGCTACTATTATGGCTGTAATGTTCCCTTTATCGTGCAGATTCATGTAGTCTAGTACATAGGTGCCGTGCATAGTATACACTGGCACTATATACCCCTCAAAGTTTAACCTATATGTAAGGGTAATGTTCTGAATATTCATCTCTGTAAACGCCATCCAACTTATATACCAATTTTTCATTGGTTCTCCTTTCTTCAACTTTTCTTTTAGCTCCTCAATAGCCTCGGGAAATGCTTTGAGTTTGTATTTCTTAACGGGCACAATTTTCTTTGGCAGTACTCCCTCAATCCTTACAATTTTATCACCTTCAAACACAATGGCAAATCCAAGATTGTCAACTACAATGTTTTCCAGCTTTGGCTTAACAATAACAGCTTTTAGGAAAGATTTATTGTTCAGTTTTCTGTAATCTACAACTTCAACAGTGTAGTTCTGCATGTATAATAAATCCTTGGCTTTAAGAAAGCTAAGCGCTTTCTCCGTCCAGGTGTCCTTTTGCTCTACTGAAACTGGATTTTTAAATACAACCCTAACAAATCCAGTTCTTGTTTCGTACTCAAATGATAGATTATTATCATGATAGAGGTATGCACCTGTTATATTGTTGTAATAGAGCTTATCCGAGCTTATGCCAAATTTTGAGGCAATGTGAAAAACCTCATCTGGATTTTTATACCTCCCAATTTTGTACACAGTTAGGGAGTTTGGAAAGACTAATTTTTCTGTTGGGAGTTGTATGGAGAAGGGAAATGGATTTCTGTTGTGGATTTTAATAATACTCCCATTGTCAAGCTTGTAGTAAACTACTGGTAATGCCACTCTAACTTTCTCAGGGTTGTATATTTCAAAATTGCTTTGCGTATGTTCAATCCCTGTATTAGCGGGAGTGTCTGGCATCATGAAATATGCTATTAACAACAATACAACAATAACTCCAGCTCCTAATATACTAGTCTTCTTCATGTCCATCACCCTAGAGAGCATGTTATTATGAGTTTTGTGGAGTCTACGGTAGTATATCTATCAAAACTGTCCAAATAGTCATTATCTGCAACTTCTGCATTCTCGGCAATGATTCTAGCAATGTTGTTATCATGAATTCCATCATACGCTACATATGTGTCAAAAAATGCATCCTGGACGCTTTCTTTCGAATATCCTCCAGTACCGGTAAGTCTATATGCCAGCTCTGCTGCATCTCCAACTGTAATTGTAGGATCGTTAGCAAATCCTAAGATCATGTGAATCCCAGTTAATGTTTGTAGCCAATTATTCACATTACCATCTTTTAATACACTACATTGAATTATGGCAGTCCAGATTGCCCATCCATAGTCATCTGGGCTCTCATATCCTAATCTAACTTTTTCTGGCAGTGCGCACCCTTTATCTCCAAATCCAATACCTATTTCATCATTATATACACAGCTATGGCCCAATACAAGTGAAAGTTCTGTATAATCGGCATAATTGTTATCCTGACCTCCGTAAGCCTCTTCTATCCACATATAAGAGCCAACATCTGGGTAGTCGCTAAGAAAGCCCTGATACCAATAGGGTTGAGAACTTATAATTTCTACGAAATTCTTTACATCATTGAACCATTCATCATTGATGTCATCTGTAAAGGTCATTGCGCCACCTACGTCATTTCCTTGGACTTTGGGAATAAATACTAAAACCAACAAACCAAGTAACAAAACACTTAACAATTTCCACCGCATTGTCATCGCCATAGGAAATTTTCATGACTATTATGTCCATTAGACTATTTAAATTTTTTGATTATGATAGTAAAATTCGCTTTTTAAAAATAGTAAACCTTAAAGAGCTTAATTTCCAAAACAGAAATAAATTAATGAAAAATAATTCTAGGAAGTAAACTGAAATTCAACAATTATTTTAAAATTTAAAAATTTTACAAAAATCAATATATTCAATATCTCAGAAAGTGAAAATACGGAGAGTTTTAAAAAGAAAAATTGGAACGGTTCAATATGTAATACCAAAATCTTTTATGAACTTTGAGATATAAATCTTTGAGGTGCTGAGATGATTCCTCAAACCCATCTCAAAGTTCTCTATAAGCTGTATGAGCGGTTAAAAGACAGCGATGTGAACTGGGTCGTTACCGGGAGCCTTGGTTTTGCGCTCCAAGGAGTTCCCGTTGAGCCACACGATATTGATATCCAAACTGATAAAGAAGGAGCCTATGAAATTGAGCGCCTCTTTTCTGAGTTTATAGTTGAGCCCGTGAGATTTAAGGAAAGTGAGAGAATCCGCTCGCACTTTGGAGCGCTGATGATTGATGGAATCAAAGTCGAAATAATGGGGGACATTCAAAAGAAGGTCAATGATGAGTGGGAGCCACCGGTGGATATAACCAAATACAAGCGCTTTGTGCAAATTGAAGGGATGGAAATTCCCGTTTTGGATTTGGAGTATGAGTATCAAGCTTATCTCAAGCTTGGAAGGGTTGAAAAAGCGAAGATGCTGAAGAAGTTTTTGGAAGAGAGAGGAAAAGAGAAACTTTAAATGCATTGAACCGTCTTGCCACACACTATTTCTTTGCATTTATTATCTGCCAGATAGTCTCATCCCCAATGACAACAAGTATTGCAACCCTATCGTTGCTTAATCTAAGTAGCTCAACGTATATGTACCCATCTTGAGTTTTGAACAGTACATTTTTTGAATCAACAAAGCTGTTTCCACACATAGAGTATGCGTTGTCCTTAAGTGAAATGTTTTTCTCTTGAATAGGATATTTCTTTTTCAGTGCTGATATAAAGTTCTCATAACTCTGTAGAGCCTTTGTGTAGTTCGTATAGTAGAAGGAAGCAAAATAGTAGTTATAGGCTTTAATGGCATAATAACATTCGTAACTCCTTGGCTCTTCAAACGTCCAGTTAATTCTCAGCCAATCTAAAGGACACACGTGCTCCCCTTTAATTTTAAAATCCCTGAGGTTCATTAATAAAGCCGCTTTTTGCTCGCAGGTGTAGTTACCTACGAGTATAGAGGAGTTAGCATTAGATGAATACTTTCCATCGAACTCCCTGTTTATTTCTTCATCATTCCTCCAATTCATTTTTTGCACTCCTAATACGATCAGACTGAAAAGAATTAAGAAAAAGATCAAAGAGAAAACTATTTTTAAAGAGCTTCTCATGATTCCCACCTTAATTTGGCCTTAGGTATATATAATCTATATCTTGTGCTTCATTGACATTTATTTTGACATCGTAATAGTGCCATCCATCATGTATCCAAAGATACTTTGAATATGGATACACATATTCATATCCAATTCCCACAACAGCATGGTCTCCATAAGTCTCTGATCCAATTAGAGCTATTGTAACAGGTCTTTCGTGGTCAATCTCAGACACATACTCCCAATAACCATCTAGATACCAAGAATCAAAGCTGTATCCATAATCTGAGGTGAATTCCT
>JAMOPD010000314.1 GCA_027064745.1 Thermococcaceae archaeon | reverse complement strand
GATAATACCGCATGGAGACTTTTCTGGGATGGGGCGATGAGCGTTAAAAATGCCCTGCCCTACTTTGATACAGGGAGCTGGAGTAGATATGCGAGCATATATAACTCTTCAAGCATCTTCTACCACAGGCTCCACATAAAGCTCTTAGCGTGGCTCTATGAGAAGACCGGAGATAAAACATTCCTAAACTATGCTGAAAAATGGAATGCCTACCTTAAAAGAAAAGGTCTGAAGCCGGAGAAAATCAGTCAAAAACCTGGGGAAACCTCCGGAGGACGGGGATGACAGCAAGTAGCCCGCCAATGATATCAACCGCGCTCTGAATGGCGTTTGGAATTCCTATAACAAGCCAGAACGGCATGTGAAACCACTTTTCCACCTCAGGAATCACCTGCTCTTTTGGGAGGTTCAGATATATCGGCAATGCATAGTAATAGTTCATTGCAACCATCAGGGGAATTCTTATGGATGTCCCGATAATGTAGGAGAGGACAATAAACATTACCAGGCTTCTGGTGGCATGGCTGTGCATGTTAAAGCGCGTTAACCTTTTCGCAAGCTCAATACCGATAACCACGGAGAGCGTCGCTGGAACCTTCATACTGGCCCCTAACCAAGAGGTAGAGGATATCATGGATATCCCGATGAAGAGCAGACCAAGTGCTATAAGGGAGCTTGTGAATCCTAATAGAAGTGTCAATACAATTATCGGAACAGCTACCAAGTCAATGTCCATCCCCCACGGCGTTTTAATCTTGAGAGGCATTATCTGGAGCAATAGCGAAAGCGAGAGCATAAGTCCAATGAGAGCGACTTCTCTTGATTTCATTTTCATACACCATCTTAAACTTTTGTTCCATATTTTAAAAGATTTTGTTCTATAAATGGAACAAACAATGGACATATCTGGGGAGCAAATCCTTTATAGGCTCCCGGATGAGTTCTTACGGGTGGTTTAAAATGAAAATTCCAGATGACATCAGGAAGGACATTCCTCTTACTGAGGAGGTTATATATTTTGACAACACCGCTACTTCCCTGACGCCAAAGCCTGTCATTGAGGCCATGGATGAGTACTACCTGAAATACAGAGCAAACGTTCACAGAGGTGTTCACCGTCTCTCCCAGATGGCGACACACAAGTATGAGAAATCAAGAAAAATCACCGCAGATTTCATCGGTGCCAAATTTGGGGAGATAGTTTTCACAAAGAACACGAGCGAAAGCTTAAACATGGCCGCTCTCGGGCTTGAAGGAGTCTTCAGGAAAGGTGACAAAATAGTTACAACCCCCTACGAGCACCACTCGGATTTACTTCCCTGGCAGAGATTAGCTAAAAAGCTCGGCCTAAAGCTGGAGTTCATTGAAGGTGATAACGAGGGCAACCTTGATCTGGTCGATGCTGAAAAGAAGATAAAGGGGGCGAAGCTAGTGACTATTCAGCATGTCTCGAACGCCCTCGGTGTCATCCACGAGGTGGAAGAGCTCGGGAGGATGGCAAAGGAGGAAGGTGCTATATTCGTCGTCGATGCCGCCCAGAGCGTCGGGCACATGGAGGTTGATGTGAATAAACTTCACGCTGACTTTCTAGCTTTCTCAGGGCATAAAGGTCCAATGGGACCGACGGGCATAGGTGTGCTCTACATCAGGGAGGAGTTCTTCGATGTATTTGAGCCCCCGTTCATCGGTGGTGGAACCATTGAGGACGTCAAGCTCTGCTGTTACACGCTTACAGAGCCACCAGAGAGGTTTGAGGCGGGGACCCCGAACATAGGAGGAGCAATTGGCCTAGCGGCTGGGATAAAATACATCCAGAAGATTGGAATTGATAAAATAGAAAAGCAGGAGCATAAACTCGTTAAAAGAATCACAGAAGGGTTAAGTGAGCTGGAAGTTCCGTGGTACGGGCCGAGAAATCTCAAAAAGCACGCTGGAGTCGTGAGCTTCAACCTTCCTCCACTCCATCCGCACGATGTCGCTGCCGTCCTAGATGATCACGGTATAATGGTGCGTTCCGGCCACCACTGTGCTCTGCCTGTGATGAAGAAGCTGGGCATAAACGGAACCGTAAGAGCATCATTCCATGTCTACAACAGTATTGAAGAGGTCGAGACATTCCTTGGAGTAATGGAAGAGCTCGTTAAGAGTCTGCGTTAGCCTTTTTTCTTTGCTTTTTTCAATAAAGTAGAGCATTCTGGATTATCGGGATGAAGGGAATGTCATAGTAAGCCTCAAAGTGTATTAACTTTTCCTTTGCTTTTTTCAATAAAGTAGAGTATCATTCTTCTCTGAATTATGGGGATGAAGGGAATTCTTATGATTAACCCTTTAAGGGCTCCCTTTTCCTCGTAGATTAGAATTGACTCCTCTCCGTTTCTGATGAGAATGCCCTTTACATTATATTTTGTGTTGTTTGAAAACAATGCCTCAGTGAGCACATCCATGAAATCCTCTGGCTTCTTATCTGAAATTTTTTTCAATCTGGCCAGTGGAAGCTATACCAAAGTACCCTTCAACTTATGCTGTAGATTCCTTGAGATCTGTCATCATAAGGGGATGGAGAATAGAAAAGGTGTGGCATGACGTAGCTCTTCTAATCATCTTTGGATTCCTATTTTTAAGTCTGGCAGCTATTAATATGAAGCGGAGAGAGTAGCAGATGAAGATCTGTTCCAGGGGCTTATTTCTACAATTCTGACCAAAAGAAGGAATCTCGATAGACTTATCGCCAGAGAAGTTGCCTCGGGGATTGAGGAAGGGGATTGGATGTGGGACTGGGCTGGCTTTATTCCGATTGAAGTGGCCAAGATGAATCCAAGTCTTGAAGTGTGGGACATAGACATTTCAAAAACTATGATAAAGCTCGCTAGAAGAAATGCCGAAAGAGAAGGTGTTGCTTCCTGAGGGGCATTTTGATCTCGTCATGAGCTTCCCTCATTTTCATAATCCTCTGAAGGTTTTTAACGAAATATATGGGCTCTTGAAACTAGGTAAAGAAGCATGAATTTGTGACCTCATTACAGGTGTGGATGGTTTTAAACCTGCCAGAACCTATGTGATGTCCTCTGAGGGCTTTTGAAACCAGATAAAGAAGCATGGATTTGTAACTTCATTACAGATGTGGATAGGGGAGAGCTAAAAAAGTTCTTGAAAGATGTTGAATGGGATAGAAGAATACCAGAAATAGCAAAGAAGAGTGCTTTCGATGATTATGTCATGGAAAAGCGGAGGGCTCTGATGAAGCTAATACTGAAAAAGCATGCTGTTAACATGAATACTAAAAAATCTTCTAATTAAGATGTAGATACTGTCAGGATAAGTTAGGCTTAATACTGGATTCATTATCAGGCGCTCCCACAGTTATCCTGACAGTATGTGCAGATTGAGCTATGAACTTAAAGATTATCCCAAAGCACTCAGCTGATGATTTCGAACTCCCTGAGGAGCATGTTGAGTTCTTTCTCGTTATGGGCTCTGCTCTCTATAGGTACTAAGACAACCGAGTTATTAAGCAGGGCATAATCTTTAAGGGTCGCGAGAAACTTAAAAATTGCCGGAAATCCATTTTCAAGTATCAGATACTCAATTCCCTCTAGAAGAACTACCTTGGGGATATTTTGATCTTCAAAAAAAGTTATTAGCGTATGAAGCAAATAAGCCAAATTTGTAGGATGGACAGCATTTGTATTTTCAACCTTAGTTATCCAAAGGATAGGCACTTTATCAACGCCAATATTATCCCGGGCAATATTTGGGGGATTTCTCGATATTAAAAGACCCGGTTGCTGACGTAATAGGGAGGCAAACAGAACATTACACGCTTCATCATCAGTGCACAAATATAGACCGGGATCAATATGGACAGCATGTTTCTTATTGCTCTCCATTTTGACAAGAGGTATTTTGACTTTGCTACTTGTGATCGTTTTCAAGGTTATTATCCATCCCACACTGATTATTCCTATAGAAATCGCAAAAAGCCAACTTTCAATCTGATTTAATACAACACTCTTGAGATAGTGTCCATTTATCTCAAACTCATCTGCTACATCAAGAAAATTCCCAGCAAGAGCAATTGTAAAACTCAAAAGTATCAGATCGTAAAATTTTTTTAAATGTGGGAGTCTCTCTATAAATTTCTTTCGATAATTTAGTGTAATGCCAGAAACAGTTAATATAAACAGTAAAGTCAGTACATCTGAGAGAAACATGGCCTTGTCTGGAATACTGATAGACATTCAAATACCACCGCATATAACATGAGGTAATAACTATAAAAATATTACTTCCACATTCTCGATACTGTCAGGATAAGTTAAAGGGCTCGTTTAGTAGTTGTACTGAATTTGCTATCAGACACTCCCACCGGTTATCCTGACAGCATGACATTCTCAGCACTGTTAGGGTCTCAGACTCCGGTGATGATAAGAGTGACATTCACATCTGAACTGTTTTTAGTACTATAACATTCTCCATATTAAATTAGCTCCATCTGTTGATTCTATTAGTCCTTCATAAACAAGATCGATTATAAACTTAATCAGAGCTTTTCTATCATATATGACGGGCTTTTCAAATCCAAAGAGGTACTTCAGCTCAAAAAATCCGATATGAAAGAAGCGCACAGGATTTAGTAACACAGTATCTCTTCTGAATTTAAGATCAAACGGGAAGTCGGACATTATGATTTCCGCCCCAATCTCTTTGGCCAGTTTCAGTAGTTTCTCTTCATCAGGGAAGAAAAGCTCCCGAGGAGAGCCTTCAACCGCCTCATAGGAGAGCTTTGGAAAGGCATATTTTATTCCTACAGCTTTATACTCCATACCAAAACTCTTAGCAAATCCTAAAAGAGCTTTTGCGTTGAAACTCAGAAAAACCAAACTAGCCATGTCAGTTTTTACTTCTGGCCATTGCCTTGGGGGAAACCTCATCTCTGCCTCAATAATCGGACGTAGAAATTCCAAGGGAGTTCCCCTAATCCCTTCTGCATTTTTTTCAAGCTTTCTCCTCTTTATTTCCAGATCAAGATTAGAATAGACTGTAACTTGTCTGACACCAAGTTCCTCTTTGAGCTTCCCGATGACAAAGCTGTTTCCTATAATGACGCTCTTATCTGTCCTGTCATGAGCTATTATGAAGAGTTTATCTCCTTCTTCATAGTATCTGATTTCATCTATCCTGAACGGAGTATCCGGAAAACCATTCTCTATCCTTATCCGTCTAACAGTTTCGGCTATTTCTTTTAGAGTTAGCATTACACCACCCTGTGAGATCCATAAATGTCGGTGGCTTAACTTTAAAGGCCTCCTTGTCCGAGGTGACTATTAACATCACATCACCCGGTAAGACTTAAGACATTCGTAGATGTCATTGGCTATTTTAAGAGCTTCCTCCTTGTCAGAGGTATCCCTCACTATTATTTTACCACTAGGAAAAACTGTTACATCATATTTTCCCTTCAGAAGAGCCAAAAAGCGGCTAACTCTCTTTATCCTGTAACCCTTCTCAGCCATACATTCACATAAATCCTCCAAGTCTGCATCATATCTCTCCTGGGGAGTGACGATAATGCCCTTCATGCTTGTACAGGGTTTAGCAATGAGCATCAGAACCACCTGATAAAATTTGGAGAGGAGAGATAAAAAGATTATTGATTATTCATATTCATGATGTCAGGATAACTGTGGGAGCGCCTGATAATGAATCCAGTATTAAGCCTAACTTATCCTGACAGTATCAATCTGTAGATAACAATCTTTAAATTCTCCATGCTCTTAAGGAAGAGCGGGAGTAAAGTCATCAGCTGAGGGAAGTGAGATGATAATTGGAGTTGTCGGGAAGATAGCAGCTGGAAAAACCACAATAGCTAAATTTCTTGAGGAATTTGGCTTCTGCCGAATAAGTTGCAGTGATCCGCTGATAGATTTGTTAACCCATAAAATCGAGGAGTACTCATGGGTTCCAGAACTCCCGAAAAAATCAAAGCCATCAAGAGAGCGGCTTATAGAATACGGAAAATACCTCAAGGACAGGTATGGGGAGGACATACTGATAAGGCTCACGCTGGACAAAAAACGACACTGCAGAGATGTGGTGATAGATGGGGTGCGTTCAAATGGAGAAATTGAGGCTATAAAAAAACGTGGTGGTTTGATTATATATGTCGATGCCAAGCCGGAGCTACGGTATGAGAGGTTACTCAAGAGAAAAGCCAGCAAAGATAGGGAAATAAAGAGCTTTGAGGACTTTATAGCCATGGATAATGCAGAGGAAAGGCTCTATCAAACGAGCACGCTTAAAAATCTGGCTAACATTATCATAGAGAACAATGGAACTCTCGACGAGCTGAGAAAAGCCGTGGAGAAGATTATAGCCGAGTTGGGTGTTGGAAAATGATGCTCTTGATCATTGCTCCATGTCTCCTTAGCCCATTTTATGTCTATAGGGGGCCCAAAGAGAAGGAGTATAAAACGAGCAAAGTTCTTCTGGATGTGCTTTTACGGCATTCAGATGAAATTCGACTTTTTGCATATCCCTGCCCTGAATACGAGCTTATGGGCTGGCCGAGACCTCCCATGAGCAAAGAGGTGTTTATGCGTCTTGGAATGAAAGATAGAGCGGAGAAGATAGCTGATTTTATAGAGCGTGTGGTTAAGGAAGAGAAGCCTGAAAAGATCGTTTTCCTTGGGGTCAAAGGCTCTCCAACATGTGGTGTTTTTCATACGACCTCAAGTAATCCTGATAAATTCAACTACTCCATAATCGAAGAGTTTCACAAGCTTAGAAAAGGGGATAGGATAGCACACTATACTGAGATACTCAAGCTATCAGGCTTCAGAGTTGTGGAAGGGGAGGGAATACTTTTCGAGATACTAAAAGCAAGATTCCCTGAGGCTGTCTATGTAGAGTTTGATAAGGATAACATTGAGGAGAGCCTGAAGAGGCTGAAAGGGGTGCTAGAGGGGTTATGAAGGTTCTCATATTTCTACTCATCACAAGAACACGGAGGAAGTCGCCAGGTTGAAGTTTTAAATGCCGATTTAACCAAACCTTGGAGAATACGAGAGGAAGAACTCAAAAATTTAATAGGCTTTGGTTCGGGAACTTACTGGTGGAGACATCACTGGGCTCTCCTTAAACTCGTGGAGGATCTTCCAAGAATGGAAGGGAAGAAGGCTTTTATCTTCTCAACGGCTGGAATGCCTTGGTACAACCACAGGGCCCTTAAGAGAGAGCTCAAAGAGAAAGGCTTTCAAATTGTTGGAGAGTTCTCATGCAGGGGCTGGGACACAAACGGCTGGCTCGCCAAAATAGGCGGCATAAATAAGGGGCATCCAAATGAGAAGGATTTAGAGAGAGTGAGGAGGTTTGCTGAAAAGTTAAAACTAAACTATGGAGAATACTAAGCCTCCCTTATCGCCTTCTTCACAAGCTCCTTCGCCTTCTTCATCAACCCCTCCGCTTTCTCCTTCGTGTGTGCCTCAAGGGTTATGCGCATTATCGGCTCCGTCCCGCTCGGTCTGAAGAGAATCCACCAGTCGGAGTTCTCAATCCTTATCCCGTCAATGTCAATGAGCCTCTCATAGTCGAAGCTCCTGAGCGCTTCTTTTTCTATGAGCTCCATAGCTTTTTTCTTCTTCCCGTTGGGACAGGGGATTTTTGCCCTCAGCGTCACGTAGCGCGGGACATCCTTCGCGAGCTCGCTTAACGGGCCTAGTTTATCAATCATCTCCAAAACCAATGCCCCAGCGAAGATTCCATCAGGAGTTAGGTTCCATTGAGGCATTATCCAAGTGCCGCTTGGCTCTCCTCCAAAGATGGCATTCTCTCTCATGATTCCCTCAGCAACGGCGACATCACCAACCTTAACCCTAACGACCTCTCCCCTAACATAATCGTCCAGAGCAAAGCCAGCATCAACGGTTGTGATTATCTTGCCTTTTCCAAACTTCCTCAACATATAACCGCTTATCAGGGAGAGCATTACCTCGTACTCAACAAAGCGGCCCTCATCATCAACGACTCCAATTCTATCCGCGTCACCATCGTGGGCAATTCCGACATCGGCTTTCATAACCCTCACTGTCTTTGCAAGCCCCTCAAGGCTCTTAGCGTTTGGCTCTAATTCGCGCACAAAATAGCCCGATGGGTCTGCGTTTAGGCTTATCACTTTATTTCCGAGTCTCCTTTGAAGGTAAGGACTTAGGATAGAGCCCGCACCGTTGCCCGCATCCAAGACAACTGTGTAAGAATCGTCGAGATTAACAACTTCTAGGGCTTTTTTAATGTATTCCTCCTTTGGATCAGCATAGCTGAGCTTTCCAATTTCGTTCCAAGCGGCTTTCTTAAAGCTCCCTCTCTCAAGAATGCGCTCAAGCTCATTCTCCATCTCATTCGTGTACGCCATTCCATTCTTTTGCCACACCTTTATTCCATTGTACTGGGGAGGATTGTGTGAGGCAGTAATCGTAACCCCAGCATCGGCACCACAGAGCTTAATCGCAAAGCCTGTTAACGGAGTAGGAGAAAGCCCAATGTCTATAACTTCCACTCCCGTACTCAAAAGCCCGCTTATGAGAGCACTCCTAAGCATCTCACCGCTCGTCCTTGTATCCA
>JAMOPD010000313.1 GCA_027064745.1 Thermococcaceae archaeon | reverse complement strand
ATAAAGCCCGGCATACTGGCGGTTGCTCTGTTTGCATTTTTGGCTGGCTGGCAGGATATAATCTACGTGAGGACATTCCTCATCGATCAAACCCTTGCGACGTTCATCGAGGCAAACATCGAGGCTGAGTATTCTCACATGCCCTTAATAGCTGCTGCCGGGACACTCTATCTGCTTCCGACAATAATTTTCTTTATCACGGCCCAGCAATTACTCCTGCAAGGATATTCGGGTGGAATTAAGGGGTGATGGAAATGGTCAGGATCACTCTCGAAAATATAACCAAAAAATTTGGAGGGTTCACGGCTCTGGATAATATCAATCTGAAAATCGATGATAGAGAATTTATGGCTTTGCTGGGCCCTTCAGGAAGTGGAAAGTCAACGCTCCTCTACACAATAGCGGGAATCTATAAACCGACAAGTGGAAGGATTTACTTTGACGACCGGGATATCACAGAGACTCCACCAAAAGATAGAAATGTTGGCCTTGTCTTCCAGAACTGGGCTCTATATCCCCATATGAAAGTTTTTGACAACATAGCGTTTCCACTTGAGCTGAGAAAAGTTCCAAAATCTGAGATTAACGTAAAAGTTAGGGAAGTTTCCCAGATGCTCCACATAGAGGATCTGCTCGAGAGGTATCCATGGCAGCTCAGTGGTGGTCAGCAGCAGAGAGTTGCAATAGCAAGAGCTTTAGTCAAGGAGCCAGATGTTTTGCTCTTGGACGAACCCCTAAGCAACTTAGATGCTTTACTTAGAATTGAGGTTAGAGCGGAGCTGAAGAGGTTACAGAAGGAACTAGGCATTACGGCAGTTTACGTTACCCATGACCAAGCTGAGGCATTAGCAATGGCTGACAGAATAGCTGTGATTAGGGAAGGGAAAATACTTCAAGTTGGGACTCCAGATGAGGTCTACTACAAGCCAAAATACAAGTTCGTTGGAGGGTTCCTTGGAAATCCGCCGATGAACTTTGTTGACGCGGAAGTTGAAAATGGCCATCTGAATGTTTATGGCAGCAAGATTCCTGTGCCTGCTCAGTATAGGAAGCTAATCGAAAAGCTCGGTATAAAGGAAGTGCTCCTTGGCTTCAGGCCACATGATGCAGAGATTGTCGGGAAAAAGATGGAAGGCCTCGCGGGGGAGGTCTACTCTTTCGAGCCCCTGGGAAGGGAGCAGATTGTCACGGTTTCGGTCAACGGTGCCTTTGTTAAGGTGTTTGCACCTGAGGGAGAGCACTTCAGCTTTGGGGAAAAGGTGACGGTGAAGCTCAGGGAAGACAGAGTTGTTCTTTTCGATAAAAAGACAGAGAAAGCCTTGGAGTTTCTGGAGGAGTAATAAGTGAGAAAGAATATAGTTTTTCTTTTTCTTTTGTTGCTTGTTTCAATGGCTATTATGCATTCAAACCAGCCTCAGGCTCTTTGGAGTAGAGACTGCTCCCTAATTGGGGTTTTTGATAATTATGTGGTATGTCATAACAACGGGAACATAGTCCTTCTGAATATTACAAGTGGTGATAGGATTCGGGAGATTGAAGGTAGAAATCCTTACCTCATTGGCGAGCTTCTTTCATTTGTGAAGAGAAATACCCTTTATAACCTTAATCTAAGGAGCGATGAAATCAAAGAAATCCAAACCATTATCTATGCAGGATTTGATTTTGGGAATTACACGCTTTTTATCCAGATTGAAAACAAGTCTCCAGTTTCAGCAATTATATATCACATTTGCCATCATTATGAATGTTCATCAACTTCAATACCAAATGGAAGCACACCGCAGGTACTAAAAATAGGCAACAAAATGATTCTGGGTTCAACAACTGGAAGGGAGGTTTTCTATGTTGAGAAGGGGAGGATAATATTTAACTTTACAAGTGATTTCCCAGTAAAAACTTTTGAAATTGCTGGGAACAAAGTTTTCATAGCTGATGGGGGTGAAGCCTTGGGAGACATCTACTCTGGGAAGCTTTATGCGTTTAATAACGCTGGAGCACTATTATGGGAATACCCTCTAACACCCGAGGATAAAGCTTTCGCATGTCTTTATGCAGATAATAGCAGGCTCTACGGAATAACATACAACGCTAGAATGCTCATTTTATCATTCGATGGGGAGCTTGAGAAGCTAATAGAAAGTCCACTCACGGATAAAATTATGTTGGATGCAGAGTCGATTAGCATTGGGTGTGATCAAAGTGCTTTTGCATATGTTGTGAATACATATGGAGGAAAGCGTGAGAGCGGTTTCTGTGTTTATAGTAATGAGGGATTTAGGTGCTATAAAGCGAAGCTCCTATCTACTAAGATATTCATTCGCGGAGAGTACATAGTGGCTCAGCGTGTTGATGGAAAAGTCGTAGTTTTTAAGGTCAGTTAATTTTATTTTTTCCATACCAGCCAAACTGTCGTCGCTATTCTAAGATTTGTTAAGACTGTTAATAGGGCAAAGAGGGCCTTTATTTGCCCAGCTAAGCAGAATAACATTGTTAGAAATATTCTCTCGTCCCTCTTTCCGATAAGGTATCGCATTGTGGATATTTCTTTGTAAATGTCGCTTCCATATGCTACCTTATAGCGCTCCGTTGAATAGCTCACCATTGCAGAGCCAAAGATTGCTGTCAGAGCTATTGCCCACTAGAGCGGTTCTTTAATTGTAACGTAAGCTAATATCAACAAAAATGCAAAGTCCACGTATCTGTCAAGGATTGAATCAACATAGCCACCAAATCTGCTCGTCTTCATGCTTGCACGTGCAATCTCCCCATCAACACCGTCAAGGATAGAGCTTATTTGATACAGAATCCCAGCCAGGGGACGCTGATAAAATTCACTAAGGCTGATAAAATGCCAAGCAAGAAAGTTACAACGGTCATCTGGTTGGGAGTAACGTAATCAACGAGGAGAGCGCTTATCCTCGTGGAAATTTTCCTGTTCAAATGTCTTGATATGAGGCCATCTCCGCTCTCCTTTATAGAAGTTCTGAACTATCAGCTTCCTAGCTTTTTTAATGTCCTCTGGAGTGTCAATGTCCATCCAGAAAAATCCATTCACAAAAGTTACTTTGAGCTTTGCCTTTTTCACAATCTCACTCAGCTCAGCTTTTCCTTTTTCTGACAGAATCTCATCCGCGGCATTGAATATCTCAGGAGTCAAGACAAAGAATCCAGTATCAATGGCGTCAAAATCTTTAAGCTGCTTTCCAATGTCTTCCACACGATTATTTTTGACTTTAACCTTTGTTGCTTCCTTAATGCTGGTATACTTTGGGGTTTTATCAACAATAATCCCTTTGCCTTTTACAGCCATCTTGAGGAAGTCCTTTCCGTAAATGTGATCGCTCATGATGAGGATAAATCTTCCATCAACGTGATCTTTAGCAAGATAAAGGGAATATCCATTTCCCTTCTCTGGATGCCTGTTTATGATAAGCTCTGCATTGAATCCGTATTTTCTGATGAATCCCTTGTATTTTTCCTTATATCTTCTGTTTGTTATGATTGTGAATTTAGAAATGCCAAGCTCCATGAGGTTTTTCATGGTCCTGTAAAGGATTTCTCTACTGGCAATCTTTATGAGTCCCTTGGGTCTGTGTCCCATCCGTTTTCCAAGGCCTGCTGCCAGAACCACTGCCTTCACTGCCCTACCTCCAAAAGCTTTTAAGCTCCCTCGAGAAATCTTAGACAGAATTAAATTAACTCAAGGTGATTTAAAGCTTTCGGGTGATACTATGAGGGTCGCTGTTCTCTATTCGGGTGGAAAAGATTCAAACTATGTCCTTTACTGGGCTCTCAAGCAGGGGTTTGAAGTTAAATATCTTGTAAGCATGGTCAGTGAAAGCGAGGAGAGCTACATGTATCACGTGCCGAACATACACCTCACAGAGCTGCAGGCTGATGCTGTAGGGATACCTCTAATAAAGGGCTTCACGCACGGCGAGAAGGAAAAGGAAGTAGAAGACCTTAAAATCGTCCTTGGGGAGCTGGAAGTTGATGGTGTGGTTGCAGGGGCTCTGGCAAGTGTATATCAGAAAAAGAGGGTTGATAAAATTGCCGAAGAGCTTGGACTGAGGAGCTTTGCCCCTGCATGGCACAGAGATCCTGTGGATTATATGAATGAAATTATCAAAATCTTTGATGTTGTCATTGTTGGAGTATCTGCATATGGTCTTGATGAAAGGTGGCTGGGGAGAAAAATCGATAAGAACGCGCTTGAGGAACTCATAAAACTCCACGAGAAGTATAAGATCCATGTAGCGGGGGAAGGGGGAGAATTTGAGACTTTCGTCAGGGATGCCCCGTTTTTCAGGAAAAGGATAGTTTTTGATGAAGTCGAAAAAATTTGGGACGAATACACCTATTCAGGAGTTTTGGTTGTTAAAAAAGCGCATTTGGAGTGGAAATAGGGGTTACAAAAATCTTTAATACTTCTGTGTAACTGTAGTTAATTAGGGGTTCAGACATGAAAACAATAACCATAGACATTCCAGAGGAAGTTGATGAAAAAACCTTCAAAAAGATAGTAGAGGGGATAGCAAACAGACTTTTAAAGTCCAAAGAGCGATTAAAAGAACTTGATGAGATTCTAAAAGAATCTGAACTCACGGATGAAGATGCAGTTGAATTGGGTAGATTACTCAAAAAGAAGGCGAGGGAAAAGGGTTGGTATTGAGGTTTGTTGTTGATACCAATGTTTTATTTTCTGTGTTCAAGCGTGATAGTGGGACCCGTAAAATTATATATGGACATGAATTTGAACTTGAGCTTCATTCACCTTTGTTTGCAGTTAGTGAGCTGAAAGAACTGAAGGATGTCGTTATTAAGAAAGCCAAGATAAGCGAGGCTCAATTTTACCAGATTTTGGAAGAGCTCAATGAAAGAATATTTCTGTGGCCTATAGAAAGCTATGTGGAGTTTATACCTATTGCCGAGAAGATAACACCTGATCCAGATGATGTTCCTTTTGTGGCTCTTGCCTTAAAGCTCAATGCCTATTTATGGAGCAATGATAAACGGTTGAAGGAGACCAAAGAGATTAAAGTTCTGAGCACTTCGGAGATAATTAAGATGCTTGAGGGAGCTTTATGATTTTTGTTGGTACCTGTGGCTTTTGTGAGGCTCGCAAAAGATACTTCCAGAATTTCAAGACAGTTGAAATTCAGCAGACTTTTTACCGAATTTTGGAAGAAAAGACCCTCAAAAAGTGGAGAAGCGAAGCACCTGAAGGATTTGTGTTCTCAATCAAAGCTTTTCAGGGAATAACACATCCTGCCAGAAGCCCAACATGGAAAAGGAGCAACGTTAAGCCAAGCAGAGATGTTGGACTTTTAAAGCCCACCAATGAGGTCTTCAAGTATTGGGAGATAACGCTCAATGAAGCGAGAATTTTAAACGCAAAGTTCATCTTAATCCAGCTTCCTAAGAGCTTTAAAGAAAGCGAAGAGAGCTTTGCCAATGCAGAAAAGTTCTTCTCAAAGATAAGCAGGGACATTGAGATAGCTGTTGAGCTTAGAGGCTGGAGCGAGAATGGGATAAAGAGGTTCGTGAGAGAATTTGATGTCATTGATGTAACGGATCCTCTCATCAGAAAGCCGCTCCACAGAGGAGAAATTAATTACTATCGCCTTCATGGGTCATACGAAAACGGGAGGATAATTTACAAGCACAAATATACTGATGAAGAGCTTGAAAAGATTGCAGAACGAGTGAAAGAGTGGAACAAAAAGGAAAGCTACGTTTACTTTAACAACGTCTATATGCGTGATGATGCGAAAAGGTTTAAGATGCTGATAAGCTAATACCTCCCGCTCAGTGAATTAATTTGGCATTCAAGATTAATTAGATACATGTTCCATATTGATTATTTATTTTTGTCAAATGAGGATGTCTTTTAGTATCTTGTAGTTAACGCTCTTTTTAATTTGTTGTTGGTTAAGTTTAAGTTTAGCATTTCTGAATAATTTTGTGGTGATCGTCATGATGGGGTTTCCAAAAACGGTTCTCAGCCTGAACCCTGAAATAACTAACGAGTTCATTGTAGAGCAAATCAGAAAACTGAGATTCGGCCCAGAACTCGAAAACCTGAAATGCCCATACTGTGGTTCAAAAAACGTCCACAAGTACGGCAAAATGCACAACAGAAAATACATTCAACGATATTACTGCAAAAACTGCGAGATGACTTGACAAGAACCATTCTGGAAAAATGCAGAGTAACCCCAAGAAAAGCCCTCCTTTACCTGTACTTCACCGGAAACTATTCAGCCTCGAAAATAGCCAGAGAAGTTCAAGTGGACGTTAAAACAGCATACTTATTCACGAGAAAAGCGAGAGAACAGGCCAAATTTTTTCAGGAACGTGTTGACTCTCTCGGGAGTCGTTGAGGCTGATGAGGTTTACTAGACTTCCGGGTTGAAGGGCAAATTCAAAAGAGCTGGGAAGGGTAGGCAGAGGGGAAAGAGGAAACCTGGCAGGGGTACTTACGAGTCTGATAAATTACCGGTTATTAGTCTGGTTGAGAGGGGGTTCTGAGGTTGTTTTGTACTTTGCGGTTCCGAACATGAGGCTGGGGCAGGTAGTTAGAGGGGAGAGGAATCATGTTGTTGCTGGTTCTGTTTTACTAACGGATGAGTTTTCAGTGTATGACAGTTTGTCTGGGTATGTTCATTGTTCTGTTAATCATTCTGAGCGGTTTGCTGATGGTTTGATTCATGTTAACTCGTGTGAGTCTGCGAATTTTTCTAACAGAATTTCAGGCAGTTTTTGCGGAAGTTTCGAGGCGTGAGTAAGGATTATCTGGATTCTTATGCTGCTTCGGCGTCGGTTTTTGTTTTGTGTCAAGCGATGAGTCCGGAATTAGCTCTGAGCTTATTGTTAACCTAGATGTTCACAACCAACAACTAACAGAAAAAGAGTGAAGACCTATACAATAACTAAAACCCCTATGCATGCGTAAATTAAATGAAATCAATTGAGTTTCTTTCACGGTGTATTCCTTCTCTTTATTAACGCAGCTAACAAGCTAAGCACTAAAACTGTCCCAGGCCCACACGTACTCTTATTTTCTTTTTCTGGAGTGGAGGAGCTTGGTTCTTTTATCTCTAGATCCCAAGCAACTTCTGAATAGTACCCTCCTTTGTAGGCGATCAAAATCACTGTATATTTTCCTGGTTCTGAAATTTTTGATGTTTTGAGACGAAGAATATAAGCACCACTGTCACCCAACTTATGGATCTCTACAGGAATTTGAATCTTTGAAGTCTCTCCTTTTAGAAAAGCAGTGAAGTTCATGTCACCCCTTATTATATGCCAATCTCTCGGATCTTTGTATTCTACTGAAAATTCACAATCATTTCCAAGCTTCACTGAGCGGGGGTGAGATATGCTTGCCATCATCTCCACAGGAGGATGAAGCTCATAGTATGTTTCTTCAGTGGGTATCCTGTCATACGTAGTTTTTGGAATAAAAACAACCGTGCTTGCAATTTTTGCTGGAATTGAGATAATAGCAGGTGTCGAGATTGCAGGTATCCCAAGAGATGATGAAATTAACGTCCAAATCAGCGCGAGTGTCACATCTCTAACTTCTTTTTTCACGATATCGAGGGGGTGTGTTTCAAACATGTATGCTACATAACCCTTACTACTGTTTGCCATGAAAATGAACGTCCTATCAATCGGATGGTCTGAGGTGGTAATTCCTTTAAAGTTTCTCTTGATGACTTCAATAGCGCCTTTGCCAAGGCTGATTTCATCGAAGTTAAGCATCTCCAAGAACTCAACGTATGATGGTCTGTACTCAGAGGTTTTAAGGGAATATCTTTGAAGATGAACGTGCACTATTTTTTTACCATCAGAAGTCGGTATGACTTGGATGTAACTTCTGTCCGGGTCTTCAAAATAGAATGAGTCGTAGTCTGAAATCAGGACCTTGTTGGGGTGATAAGGAGAGTATAAGAAGAGGGCTGCACTGTAAGTTCCAGGGAGTACATCTAGTGGGAGCTTCCATGGAACTGTGAGTATCGTTGGTTTCTCCTTGTTCAGTGTAATGTTCACTGGTATCTCCTGTATGGTCGCGTTTGGATAAAATATGAATATCTTTCCATTCACTTTTCCCCCAGTTGAGCTTTTTGCCCAGATTTCAAACTCTAAGGTGCGGGAGGATGGGAGTTCCTGAAGATTTATGACATTTGGAGTTTCCCACGGAGTTAGCAGATAAAATCGTATATCTTCTACACTTATGTTAACACTACCCTCGCATAGTGTAACAACTAAGGGAGAAAATTGACGCTGCTCAACTGATGTTTTTGTAACTCTCAAAGGAGGAATAGGGTTCTCAATAGTGACAGTATGACCACTAACATAACTTGGGTGGATACCTGCGTTTGATTCTGAGCATATTTCACATCCTAATAATATTCCATCAAGTGGAAGCTTAAGAACCCAAGCGTCCCAACCACCAGCACCGAAGCTTTCAGTTTCTCCAGCGACTATCACGTCCCCGTTTGGAGCAACGGCAACCGCGGTAGCCATATCCCATTTCTCACCGCCGTAAGTCTTTGACCATTTCACGTTACCACTCTCATCCAAACGAAGAACCCAAACATCAGCAGAGCCAGCGCCAGAGCTGTTAGTC
>JAMOPD010000312.1 GCA_027064745.1 Thermococcaceae archaeon | reverse complement strand
TTCGCGGCGGTTTCATTGATCTCGTTTAGATACCCCTCGACCTCGCTGGTGTCAAACCTCAGGATTTTTGTCCCGTTGTAGAGCTCCATCGCCTTTATCTCCTCCAGGTACCCTCTCATTCTCTCTATCGTGTTGACTATTCCGGTCGCGAGGGCTATGCTCCCGTTGTCCTCCTGGAACTTGAATAAAAGCTTGTCCAGTGTTATCAGCTCAACGGAGAAGTTGTAGAAGGGAGGAAGGACGTCAAAGACCCTTGCCTTTATCCTCTTCTCCCGATAGATCCTGCTTTCCCTCATTATCCGAAGGAGGTCGTTATGCGTGTTCTCGGCCAGGGTCAGGCCGTAGTCGTTTCCCTCGTAGGCGTACTTCAGGGAGTACGCGAACTTTTCGAGGGTGTGGGAAAAATACTCGTAGAGAAACTCGTCGTGGGGGACCGGCTTCTCAACTCCCCTTGCTCCCGCGGGGGGAAGCATCAGGAGCAGGATTGTGATTATCGTTAGGAGTTTTACCAGTTTTTCTAACCTCATGTTGGCCCTCCATTATGGTCATGAAAATCCTTTTAAGTTTTCCTCACGTTCAAACTCTGGTCGAAATGGGGAAGGTAAGCGGCATTTTCCTGACGGCTCTCGGTACGGTCCTCTGGTACGCCGGTGGTTCGTCTGGAAATCAGACGATGGTAAACCTCGGGATAGGTTCAATAATACTCGGCATAGTTGCTTTCTCCCTCCCCGGCTGGAAGTGCCTCCCCCCCGAAGCAGGGAAAGTTCTGGGAGCCGGTCATTGCGCTCTCTTTTCAAACCTTGCATCTGACCTTGGGCTCGGGGGGAAGGCGTTCGTCCTTCCACCCTATGAGAACCTCCCACGGGGGGGTATATTCATCCCCGTGTCCCCCAGGGGTAGCCCCAACCTCGGCAGGCTCTTTGAGGGGAGGGTTCTCTATTCCGAGCCCGAGCCGGGCTTGCTCCTCTCACCGGTTCCGGGGTGGAGATTCATTGATGGCCTGGAACTCCTCGGCTCGGGGGTCGGTTACGCCGCCTCGGCCGTTTCGGGCGTTCTGGACAGGTTTGGCTTTCCCGGTGCCAAGGTCTTTGAGGAAGATGATGCTGTGGAAGTTTACGTTAAAGCCTCCTGCTGTAAGGAGTTCCCCTACGCTGATCCGGTTGTTTCCGCCGTTTTGGTTGCCCTGGCATCGGGTGCCGGTGAGGTCCTCGTCGTTGAGGAGGTGGGCGAGGTTAAGGGCCATCTTAAGCTCCTCCTGAGAAAGGCCGGCGGTGTTGAGAAATGGCTGTGAGGGATTATCTGATAATTTTTCTCGGCCTCTGGATAGTCCTGTCGGCGGTTCTTTCACCCTCCACAGAGGTCTTCCTCACGGTGGTTCTCATCGGACTGCTGATAACCTTGGAAATTGGGGAGTTCTACCTCTCCGAGGAGACGAAGGACGGTCTCAAGTATTCCTCTTATTTCCTTCTCCTGGTGTTTGCGGTCATCGTGGCAATGAAAGTATATGAAATTCTGAAGTGAGTGTGAGCCCCTATAAACGAGGTTACTCATACTCTGCAGAAAATCGCGAGGGGAACTGGGATTCTCTCTGCGGGAACTGGGATTTCGAGGTTCTTCGGTTCTCAGTGGGCTATTATTGTATATTTCTTCACTGCGCAGTACGGTGTCTTTAACCTCGCTTTGATGGGTTTTAATGTTGTTCTAGTGATTGCTACGCTCGGCTTTCAAAATCCCCTTTGAGGGAGTATGTGGTTTTTATCGTGAGAAAAAGCTCCCTTAGCTCTGGGATTTGATTTCAACTTCTATTGTTTAATAGCGTCTTGCTGGTGGTGTTGCCCTGGCTTTTGATGAGGGGGGTTTACTCTTTTCGGCATCTTTTCAATTCTCTTTTAAGTTCTCTCAGCTGTCTTTCTTTGGCTTCCAGTTCTTCTCTTAGGACTACAAGCTCCCGCTGAAGCTCGGCTATGATCATCCAGCAGCGCACGCGCTCTTCAAAGAGGAGGCGGTTCGTCTGGAACCTTCTGTAGCCCTTGCCCCTGAAGCGTCTGTCGATGTCCTCGTTGACGTTCTCTAATATTTGTTTTGCGTCCAAGATGCGGCCATTCTCGAACAGTTCCAGGGCCATGAGCTTTTCAAATCCAAGCCGTGCGATCCTGGCTTCTTGGATTGCTTCCTTCATTGTCTTCTTGAGGAATTGAAGAAGGTCGTCCTCGCTCTTGGCGTTTTTCAGTAGGATCTTCAAGTACTTCCAGCCCTGGTTGTTTATCCTGTACATGTATTTGTAGCCGCAATTGTATCGTTTTCCGTGCTTGTTTACGCACTCCCTGTCGACTTTTCTCCGCCTCAGGAAGCCCATTGTGTAGAGCCTTCTCAGGTCGTTGGAGATAAGCTTTGGGCGGAGCCTCTCCTCCAGTTTTGGGTCGTCAATGACGCCGTATAAAAGCGTCTTCAGATCCTTGGCCACGGTTTGTGTGTCGAACTCTTCGCTGCCGTAGCGCCAGGCGAGGAATGTTAGCAAAAATCTGAAGTCGAGGAGGGGATCCCGCAAGGGTCATCACCTAATTAGATGATGACGTTGGGCCTCCTTAACCTTTTTCCAGAGATGCCGAGAAATTTCGATAAAGTCGCGTGAAGAGTTCACGCGGGTTTATGACTCGAACCTATGGATCTCAAATCGATGGAGTGGAGCACCCGAGAGTACTGTGGAGAGGGATTATGCCCAGAACTGGCTTTTGTTCAGGCTTTCAAAGACATTCATCAAAATGGCGTTAAAGGGAGGAACTGGAATAAGAAAAGTCTACATTGAGAATTACAGGTTTCCGATGATTTGGATTTCACGCTTTTCGAGCGTGTTGAAAAAGACGGGTATAAGCTAAAGACTCCTCATGACTGACCTCCTCCCCTTTGCGAGGGTTCCAACGAATTAACCCTTATAATTCTCTGGATGCTCTTCTGTATATGGGATCACTTATGCGGTACACTTCACCTTCTTTTGATATTAAATATAAGTTCTGAAGAGTTTTTAGAAACTTTAAAAGCCCTGCTTTTGAGGCACCTAATTCAAGCATTTCATGCCATCTTGCTCCAAAAGCCAAGCTTCTTAAAACTAGTCTAGCCCATGCTGGTCTATTTTTGAGGAGGTTCTCCAGTTCCATCTTGGCAACCTTAACCCCCTCAGTTGTACTCTCCTCTAAAGCTTTTTCATGGGATTTTCCAAGGCATCTTCTTAGTCCATAAAAGTTAAGCCAGCCCGGTAATGTGCCGAGCTCGTTGATGGTCTCAGATATCTCACTCCCCGTATAGTCGACATTGCACTCTCTTAATCCTTTCTCTAGGAAAGCATATGCTGTTTTAAAATCCCAGGGTTTTAGCTCAATCTTTATTGGCGTTCTCCCGTAGAGCGGGCTTTTTGGGGAAGGCTCAAGCAATGAGCGCATAAGACCGATCGATGAACCTGTGAAGACGAAATTAATATCCCTTTTTGAGTTCCTAATTCGAGCTAGAAGGTTTAGAAAATGATTAACACCATAAATTACATCCTGGACTTCATCTAAAATCACAATGCCATTATGGAGTTCCGAAAACAGCCTCTCCATAACATCTACAGCACTGCTATCTTTGAGTTCAATTCCAAATTTTCCGATTCTAATTCCTTTTATTCTTTCGAGTAATGATTCAAGTTTTGACTGTGGCAGAGAATTTAGGATCCTCTCAGCAGCTTTTTTCATTGTGTATGTTCCTCTTAGGTCAACATACACCACTGAAAAGTCCTCCAATAAATTTGCACCCACATAAGCCAGACTGGTTTTCCCTGCCATTCTTGGTCCTAAAATTGCTACCCAGACATTGCTTTTTAGAGCTTTTACTAGCTGATTGAGCTCTTCTTCCCTATCAAACAGTTCCCTTCTGCTCCTGCATGGATCCTGCCTGAACATGGTTCACCCCGTAAACTAGTTTACCGGGTAAACTTTAAAAGATTACCTCTTGAGAACCTCATTCTTTAGGGCAGGAAGCTCTCCTCGAAATGTGCTCTATGTGAAGGAGAAGGGTGGCATAACAAATAAAGAATATCAAGAACTGTTTAAGGTTTCAAGAATAACAGCTACGAGAGATTTAAGCGAGCTTGTTGAGAAGGGCATTTTGATGAGAGTTGGAAGAGGCAAAAGGGGAATAAAGTACGTGATTCAAATGATGCAAAAATGAAGCAAAACTGATGCAAAAGATGTAAAAAAGTGAACTCCATGAGTGAAGCGAGTCAGGCTTTGCAGAAGATAGCTAGAGGGACGGGAATTGTCTTTTCTGGAACGGTAATTTCGATGTTTTCCGGTTGCCCAAACGAAAGACTTATGAACAATACCCCCCGAACTGGTTCGGGGGGTATCGGGGGCATATCATTTTTCGACCAGAGGCCCAGGAAAGATAAAAGCCGGCTGTTTGGACGTTCTGAGGAGCTTAACAGGTTGCTGACCTCCCCCTGCCCTTCAGGGCGGGGAGGAGGTCAGATATGTTGCACAGTACTGTAAATAACTTTTGGTTCTGGAGGGATGTATGCGAGGGTCATAGAAGAACTGCTGGAGGAGATGGAAAGTGGAAGAGATAGCGGTGAGGAGTTGAGTTAACCCGATAATCAGGGAATCCTAAGATTGGATGCTGAAAGTTGGCAGAGAACTGAAGGAGGAGCTTGTGTTAGTTGGAGGGTGGGCAACTTATTTCCAAGCTCAGAAATTGGGGAGCAGAGCCCTTCCCTCTCTAGACATTGATTTTGTTGCTTTGAAAGATACTCTCCGGCAAATTAACGTGCTGTGCATCTCATGTACATTTCGGTTCTTGTTTGCCGAAAAATTTATTAAGTTGGTGACCAAAATAGTCACCATATGATGAAAAATTACTACCTTTCAAGAACTGAGCAGGAATTGATGAGCATTCTCAAGAGTGCGGATGTATTAACAATTCAGGAGATAAAGGAGCTGTTTCCGGAGTTAAGCGAGGACATGATCAAAAAAGTGCTCTCAAGTCTCGTCAAAAAAGGCTATCTGTACAGACTTAAAAGAGGTCTTTACCTTGTAAATGAAGAACCAGGGAAACCTCTGATAAAAAACCCATACCAAATAGCACTTATGCTCTTCCCGGGCTACATTGCATTCTCTTCAGCACTGAGACTCTACGGCCTTATTGAGTACGAACCATTCACGATATTTGTGGCAACGCCAAGAAAGTCCGGTGAGAAAGAAATAGGGGAATATACCATAAAAGCCATTGCCCTAGGTGAAAAAGCAACGGGAATGACCCTCAAGAATGGGATCTACACTTCCACCCTGGCCAAAACTTTCTTTGACTGCTTTTATAAACCTCAATACTGCGGAGGTTATTCCGAGGTAACAAAAGCACTATACGAGGCCGAGAAGATAGATTGGGACGAGTTCTTGAGCTACTTTAAACGCTTTGCCAGTGATTCCCTCTGTCAGAGGACGGGCTACATTTTGGAGCTTGTGAAAAACCTCGGTGTTGATGTTCCGGAGGGTGTTATTGAGTATCTTAGGGGTCGGGTTAGGGTTTGGACAAAGCTGGTCCCAACGCTTCCCTCTAAGGGAAAGGGTATCGAGGAATGGAAGCTAATTGATAACCTCGGAAAGGAAAGGATTTTGGGGTGGGCGTATGGATGAGAGAATGCTAAAATACACAGCCGCCAAGACCGGATTGGGCTTAAACTATGTGGACAAGGAGGAAAAGATCTCATTGCTCTTAAGCCAGCTGTGGGAAATTTTTGGTGAGAAAGCAATTCTAAAAGGAGGAACTGCACTCAATAGGGTTTACTTGGCTAGGATTGGGCTGTTTCGTAAATGGTTAAAAGCGTAAAGTTTAAATGTTTTCATTTCATAACTTGTTTTGGTGGAGCAAGGTATGAGGCTTTATCGGACAGGCAAAGCCTCACAACTCTTAGGCATCAGCAAACCAACATTAATTAGGAAAATAAAATCCGGTGAGATTAAAGCGTATCGAGTTGGCAAAGAATACCGAGTTCCCGAAAGCGAAATCAAAAGAATTCTTGAGGGCAAAATCCCTGATAAGGTCGTGATTTACGCCAGAGTCTCAAGCCGAGACCAGAAGGAAGACTTAGAACGACAAGTCGAATACCTTAAGAATTACTGCTCCTCTAAGGGTTACCAAGTGGCTAAAATCATCACAGACATCTCCTCCGGCCTGAATGAGAACAGAAAGGGCTTAAAACAACTCTTCAAACTCGTTGAAAGCGGAGAAGTTACAAAAGTCGTCATAACTTACAGGGACAGGCTCACCCGCTTCGGCTTCAAATACCTCGAACAATACTTCAACTCTCACGGCGTTGAAATCGAAGTAATTTTCGACGATGAGGAGAAAACGCCAGAAAAGGAACTCGTGGAAGACTTGTTAGCAATCGTAACTTCCTTCGCCGGAAAGCTTTATGGCATGCGTTCTCATAAGAAAAAACGCCTTATTGAGGCGGTAAAGAATGCCCTCAGAGACGATTAAACTCACCGCAAGATTCAAGCTCAAAGAAACACCCGAAGGGTTAGATGGCCTTTTCTCCACTTATCGTGAAATCGTGAACTTTCTCATCACTTACGCTTTTGAGAATAATGTAACCAGCTTTTACCGGCTGAAAAAGGAGACTTACAAGGGCCTTCGTAAGGAGTATCCAGAACTGCCAAGCCATTACCTTTACACGGCCTGCCAAATGGCGACTGCAATATTCAAGAGCTTCAGGAAGCGGAGAAAGAAGGGGAAGGCAAAAGACAGGCCTGTTTTTAAGAAGGAAGTCATAATGCTCGACGACCATCTCTTCAAACTCGATTTAGAGAACAAAACCGTAAAACTCTCAACTCCGAATAGAAGGATTCAGTTGGAGTTTTATCCGGCCAAATACCACGAGAAGTTCAAGGACTGGAAGGTTGGACAGGCTTGGTTGGTTAAAACACCGAAGGGAGTTTTCCTAAACGTCGTCTTATCAAGGGAAGTCGAGGTTAAAGAGCCAAAAGCCTTTGTTGGAGTGGATTTGAACGAGAACAATGTAACCCTTGCCTTGCCAAACGGTGAATTCGTTCAAATCATTACTCACGAGCGTGAAGTCAGGACTGGCTACTTCCTCAAAAGGAGAAAAATCCAACAGAAAATTAGGGCTGGAAAGAAGAGGAAGGAACTCCTCGAAAAATACGGGTGGAGGGAGAAGAACAGGCTCAACGACCTTTATCACAAATTGGCGAATAAAATTGTTGAGTTAGCGGAGAAATACGGTGGGATTGCTTTGGAGGATTTGACGGAAATCAGGAAGTCAATCAGGTATTCGGCTGAGATGAATGGTCGTCTTCACCGCTGGAGTTTTCGCAAACTCCAGTCAATTATCGAATACAAAGCTAAATTGAGGGGAGTTAGGGTTGTTTTCGTTAATCCTGCTTTTACTTCCTCCCTGTGCCCGGTATGTGGGGGTAAGTTAAGCCCGAATGGACGCAGGGTTTTGAAGTGTCCGAACTGTGGTTTCGAGGCCGACCGTGATGTGGTCGGCTCTTGGAATATTCGCTTGAGAGCCTTGAAGATGTGGGGAGTTTCCGTTCCCCCCGAAAGCCCTCCAATGAAGATGGGAGGAGGGAAGGTTAGCCGTAACGACGTTTACAAACTCTACACAAGTTACGGCTAACCAGAACGGCGGCGAGATTCTCGGAGGACATAGATATAGACTACTTCAACGGCAACATTGAGGTATCGGCCAAGGAAATAGTTGAGGGAATGAAGAAAATAAAGGGCTTCAACGTGAAAGGACCAAGAGTCCTGCACAGAACTTTTCGCTTCGACTGTTATTACACCAATACACTTGAAAATAGGGATAGAGTAAAGGTGGAGTTCTACCTCAGCAGACCGCCGTACATTGAAGCAAAAGTTGAGCTTGTGAAGTCACCATTTATTGATACCTACCCTACGATGTTCAGGGTTTACTCCCTGGAGGATTTGCTTGCAAAGAAGATTGTTGCTTTATACAACCGCATGGAGGGCAAGGACATCTATGATGTTTTTCATGCTCTCAATATGGCGTTTGAGATGGACAAATTCCTGAAAGCTTTGGAGCTCACCTTAAAGTTCTACCACATCGAGAGGGATTTTTGGGAGGGATTGATTAGCAAGTTAAGTCAAGCAAAGGAAAATGCCCGTCAGATTGGCAATTCAACCAACCACTTTATTCCCAAGACGCTACGCCCAAACTGGGAGGAGCTCATTGAAAGCCTGCGCTTCAGAATAGAAGAACTTTTTAAATGACAAAAGGCAAAAGAGAGATAAATTACATGATTTAAATTAGATAAGTCAAAAGGTGACCGGAATCTCTTTACCCAGGTTGAGGAAGCTATGAGGATTATAATGGGTCACATTGGAGTTAGGTACGAGTTTGAAGGTGGACTGAGGAGAAAGGAAGTCTGGGATTATCCTTTGGATGCCCTTAGAGAGGCCATAATAAACGCCCTGATTCACAGGGACTACACCGACCCGAGCAACGTGCAGATTAAAATCTTTGATGACTTCATCTGGAATCCCGGGAAGCTGCCGGAGGGGATTAGCCTTGAAGACTTGAAAAAGGAAATGCACCCATCCAAGCTGAGGAACCCCAAGATTGCTCAGG